>NZ_JACSKL010000008.1:0-111709 GCF_018617585.1 Exiguobacterium sp. s129 | reverse complement strand
GAGAAGAGTTTTGGACCGGGCGATTCATCTCCCGCCTACGCTGGGCTACGCCCCGAGACGCTTAGAGGAGGGAGAATTCTCGCCTGATTCAATTAAATTGTAAGCGCTATCTGAATAAAAGTTGTGTGGCATTTTCATGACACCTGATGGATGAAAATAATCAACATCCTTCATAAAAAAATGAAATAAAATAGATTGTTCGCACATGATTTTGAATAAATGATTGATTATACATGTTGGTCTGTGAGTTTCGTCAAATGTCAGACGTGACGTGTGGCGAAGACATGATATACTTAATCACAATGAAACCAATCAATTAGGAGTTTATGATGAAATATATTTATCAACTGATTCTCGTCGCTATGTTGTTCATGATTGCTGCTCCGACTACGGTTATGGCCGAAACAGAACCAGTAGTGATTCATGAGAACATCATTGTTGAAGAAGAGGTAGAGATTCACGAAGGATTTCAATCACCCAATGAGATGGTGTATGTCTTCGTATTAATCGTGTTATTATCTGTCGTTGGTTTAGGAATCATGAATACGATTGAATAACGTGAAAACGTTCACAAAAACGCAATAAGTCGTTTGGTAACGGTTACAAACGTTGCCTTATACTTATATGTGTAGGAAGAAAGTTCTGCACCAACTTTCTGTCCTCCTTTTCAAATGAACACCCCTCGTTCATATCATGTATTGGAGTCAACCGATGTCATCGATTGACTCCCTTTTTTGTCTATCTAAAATCGAATACGTTTTTCTTTTGCTAATCGTTTTAATCGTTTTGTTTCATCCGTATGGCCATGGCTCTCTAAGAAATCGACGTAGACACGGAACGGTTCGGAACGATGTGAAAAGAAAGGGATATACTCTGAAAATAGCTTCTGTTCGGCTTCTTGTAAGTTACCTTCGGCGACGAGGAGACGGAGCTCTAACATTTTAAGAGCTTGATAGTTTTCAAGTGCGGTATCTTCTGTCTGGGATTTTTCTAACATCCGCTCACACAGTTTGAGAATGCGTGCGTGAAGAATCTTTCTCGTGTTGGCTTGGCTGTGTTCAATCGGCAAGGTTGATAGTAAGTCGATTCGTGTGGAATCCACGTCTTTTGGCACGTGGAGGGCAGTGTATAAAGCGCGGTCAATCCAGACGGTATCAATGGGTGCGTCTAGTTGGTAGTAGTGGATGAGTTTTTGGAGCATCGTGACTTGTGAGATTTTCAATAGGCGAAACGGGTCGCTCGTTGAAAAGAGAGGTTCTTCTCCGGCTGACGTTGACAGAAGATAAAACATCTCTTCATACATCGTGCGTGCCTCAGTATATTCTTCGGCATAGTGGGCTAAATCACGGATGATTTTTTTGGCGTGGATATACCAATTTTTTTGATCACGGTCGGACATGACTTGGTTGGGACGAATATATAAATGTTCATATGCTGAATCGACAAAACGTTCAGCTAACGTAATCGTTTGTGAGAGCGAATGACGCTCTTCCGAATGTTTTTTTTCTTTATAGCGTGTGAACTGGCTGATCATAAAATCAAAGTCTTGATCATCAATCACATCTTTTGGAGTATGACGATACATCTCGACCAATAAATCACGTAACGTCGCCTCACCATATTGCTCCAACAACATGCGTAATTTTCCGATGCGCATCAGCTCTCCTCCTTTCATTCATACTTGTTGTATGCATCTCTGATTTGGGCAGACACCAATTAATATTCCTTTCCCGGATTTCATCTGAAACAATCATATGGTCTCATGCTTAAGACGGATTTTCCTTAGAAACGTTGTCAGATCAATGCGGGTTCGGGATAATAGAGAAAAATTGATAAAGTTGAGGATTGAAAATATGAAAGATGATCAACGTTTATCGCGTGTAGAACGTAGAAAGCGCGAACTCGAACAACAAGAACTCGAAGCGTCTCGTTTGAATGGTGAACGATCTTCAGATGAGCCGTCGAATATAGAAGAGCCATCGAATATAAATGAAGCATGGCGACAGAATCGACAAGGGGAAGGGGCTCCTGTTCAATCGGAGCACCCGTTCTTGAACGAGAAATCAACGGATTCGTCGAAGCCGAACTACGGAACATCAAAAAAGCGGAAGAAGCGTATGCCACGGATTCCGTCATTCTCAAAATCGAAACGAAAGACTTCTCAATCAAAGTCGAATCATGCGACGCAACAACCGAAACCGGCAAAATCTCCGAAACAAGAAGTCGATCATTCGTCCAAACCATCAAATAAACGAAAGCGTAAATGGAAAGGGAAAGTGGCCCTTCTTCTCATTCTCCTGTTGCTTGTCGGAGGGTATGTGGCGACTTCCCCGTTCACGTTCCTCATTATGGGAAGTGACGCACGGGTGGGGGAATCCCTCTCGGGGTCCCGCACAGATTCTCTACAATTGATGGAATTTGTCCCTCGTTCACGTACTGTTCAAAACGTGTCGATTCCACGCGATACGTATACGGCCATTCCATGTGAGCCAGACCGGGATGGCGATAAAATCACCCATGCTTTCGCTTATGGTGGTGCAACGTGTACGGTAGGTGCTGTTGAAGGACTGACCGATGCGTCGGTTGATGGACAAGTCGTGATCACATTTGAGTCGTTCATGGAATTAATCGATTTGATTGGTGGTGTCAATGTGACAGCAACGCATTCATTCAGTGAGAAAGGGTTCAACCAGACGTATGAGTATACGGAAGGTGTCTCTTACGCGATGGATGGAGACATGGCACTTGCCTATGCGAGACACCGTAAGTCGGATACGGACGGCGCCCGTTCGAATCGTCAAACCGAAGTCATGACAGCCGTTGCTGAGAAATTGGCTAGTCCTTCGGGCTGGACGAAGATTCCGGCAACGTATCGTTTCATGAAAGAGGAAATGGGTCTTGAGATGAATGTCTTACAAATGGCGTCTGTCGGTCTGACGATGATCTCGAACCCGGACGTGAATAAGATGCAAGTTGAAGGACAAGATGCCTATATCAACAATGTCTATTACTACGAACCTTTAGAAGAGAGTGTGCAATCCATTCGGGACGCCCTCGATTTATCGATGTGGGGCACGGTCAGATAATTTTAAGAAAAGGGTTTGATTCTGACTTGAAAGAGGAATTTTAAACAAATGAACTACTCTTTTGAGGAGGGAAATTTGAATGAAAGTATTAGTCATTGGAGCAACAGGAAAGATCGGGAAACGTGTATTGAAAAGTCTAGCGAAGACCCATCAAGTGACCGCTTTAATTCGTTATCCTGAACTACAAGCAGAGTACGAGAAAATGGGTGCGCACGTATTGACGGTTGATGTCGAGAAAGAACTTGAGAAAAAAGTTCATGAGGCGACAAGTGGACAAGATGCAGTCATCATTGCGGCGACTGCCGGCGCAGACGGATCGAGTACCGAGATTGAACTACTCGACCGAAACGTCGCGATGAACGCGATTGATGCTGCTAAAAAAGAACGAGTACGTCACGTCGTCTTGCTCAGTGCATATGGCGCGGACCAACCGAATGCCGCACCAAAAGAACTCTTTAACTTTCTGTCAGCCAACAATGCCGCCGACGAATACATCGAACATAGCGGTTTGAACTATACGATCATTTGCCCAGTGACCATTGTCGATGAACCGAGTAAAGGTTCCATCGAAGCATCTGAAGACTTGAACGATACGGACGGTGCGACGATTTCCGAGACAGATGTCGCGACTGTCATCTCTGCATCTCTTGACAACCGTGGACTATACGGTCGCCGAATCGAAATCAAGTCGGGTAGTACGCCGATTAATGAAGCGCTTGATTTTGAAGGCCGTGGAGAAGTGGCAAACGGAGGTAGAACGACGTTACGCCGACCACAACGATCATAACGAGTTGAGGAGAAGATGATATGGAACGAAAGTTGTATAAAGATCAGAATAATAAAATGATTGCCGGGGTCTGTTCAGGGCTCGGGAACTATCTAGGAGTGGACGTCACGATCATGCGTGTTCTGTTTGTGGCAATGGCACTCTTAGGTGGTCCAGGGCTTCTGATTTATATCGTTCTGGCCATCATCATGAAAAAGCCGCCATCAGAATATGAGGCGGAACAAGAAGATCGTTTTTAACGAAAACAAGCAATCCGACAGTCATGTCGGATTGCTTTTATTTTTCGATGTATAAGGTGTAGCTTGCTTCGAACGTCTCGTTTGGGGCAAGGAGCTGAATTCCTTCTTTGTGTAGAAAATCTTTTCGGTGTCCTTTATAATCTGCGTGACCGAACCACGGTTCAAGACAAACGAATGGAGCATCCTTATGGGGTGGTGACCAAATGCCAAAGTGAGTAAATGAAGGGCTTTCCATCACGATTGCCGTGCCTGACGGCTGATGACGTAGCGCGGCGTACTCCACATTTTCGAAAATCAATGCATCGTCGTCAAATAGAGAACGGGTAAGCGGGATGTATTGCCGTTCGCCTAGTGGTTGATAGGCTCCTGTCAAATAAGGTCCTTCTAATAGATAGCGGTCAAGTGTACGTACTTCTCCGAAGTCGATCGTATAGTCCTCGAACGCACCACCCTTGAAAGGGATATTGAATGCGGGATGACCACCGATACTGAACGGTAACATGGTTTCCCCTGGGTTATGAACATGATAGGTGACAATGACTTCTTCTCCTACAAGTTGATACGATACGTTCAGAGTAAACGGGAAAGGGTAATGTTGTCTTGATTCAGGTGTATCTTTCAAGGTGAAACGAACGGAAGTTTCATTCGATGATTCGATGTCGAAAATCGCGTCACGAGCAAAGCCGTGTTGACTCATCGTATACGTATTGCCTTCATATACATATTGATCATCTAATAATCGCCCGACAATCGGGAAAAGAATGGGGGCCTGTCGTCCCCAATACGTAGGATCACCTTGCCATAAGTATTCCGTTTCGTCTACTTTCCAACTAGTCATCTCAGCACCCTGTGCTTTTAACGTAATCTGAACATTTTTGTTTTGAAGTTGCACAATACATACGCTCCTTTACGGTTTGTGATAAGTTAAGTGTAGAAATCTTAAGTAAAACAAACAAGGGGTAAATGATGCGCTTACAAAGAATCGTAATCGGAACGCTCATCCTTCTATTGATTGCTGGGCTTGCCTACAAGGGCTACGAAGAATATATGACGACACAAAAGAAAGAAAAAGCGGTTCCAATCGTCCAAAATGAATCGGTATTAGGAGGTCTCGAAGTGGGGCAACAAGCTCCAGACTTCACCTTGAATACGCTAGAGGGGGAGAGTCTGACTCTTTCACAGTTCCAAGGACAGCCGGTAGTCATTAATTTTTGGGCTTCTTGGTGCCCGCCTTGTCGAGATGAGTTCCCTGAACTGGTTTCGTTTGAAGAAGCGACAGACATTCCGGTTCTCGGTGTGAATGTCACCAAAAATGAACGACGAGGAAAAGCGGACGTCGAGGCTTTTTTACAGGAGTACCCGGTTGATTTTCCAATCTTGTTAGATGAAGAAGCGGTCGTAGAGCAACAGTATCGTGTCGTCGCGCTACCGACAACGTACGTTTTAGATGAACAAGGAGTCATTGTGGCGAAGCAGACAGGTCCCGTCGACGAAGCGTGGATTCAGCAACAGATCGAAAAGACGTCAATGTGATATTTCAAAAAAACTGAACGATCTGCCCTTAATGGGAGAGCAGATCGTTCAGCTTTTATAGTGTTGCTTGATCAATGCATCAAAATTTGGGGTCATATCTTCTTCAAGATAATAATGATGATTGTCTCGAATGATTGTATCACCAACACGTGCTTCGGAAGGTAAGAATCGTCTAGGAATGAAACTTGAGCCGTTATTCCATCTCAATACGGCATATTTTCCCTCGATTCGCACCAATGTACCGTACTTAATCATGCCTCTTCCTCCTCGACGAGCAGCTTCTGTCTCTTTTTATCCTTACATCATGTATTCCCACATTCCACAAAAGCTACACATTTTTACGAGTGTCTGTCCAATCGGACAAGGGAAGTTATTCCAAGAAACGCATGAGGATAAATTTGATAAATGTGAAGGAAGTTTGAAGAAAACGCTTTCTTTTTTTAAAATGGTCTTCTATAATGAAAGCACGGGGTGATTATGACGAAACTGTGAACAATGGGGGGATGGTCATGTTTTCTTCTGCAATGATTGGGTTACTCGCTCTGACGGGAGTAACGATCTATGGGGTTGACCGTATGTTCACGGTCCGCTCAGAACGCGTCACAAAGAAATAGGTCTACATAGGGGGAAATCGCAACGTCTTGGGGAGACGTTGCGATTTTTTTAATAGTCTTGTTGACGAGACCGGCGATCGGTCTCTTTTTGTTCCACCATTTTTCGATTACGTTCATGGACACGGTCGAAAAAAGAATGCTCTGGCCACATAGGAGACCAGTGGCGCTCTTCGGGAAGTGCTAAGATGTATTCTTCTGCCGCACTCAACCGTTCAATCATTTGGCTACGATTGTCGCATAGGTCACCATGTCCAGGCACGAACCATTGAACTTCATGTTCATAAATGAGGGTTTGCAACGTTTGTAATGTTTCGAGATATGCGGTCGGGTCATGCTCGATAAAAGGTGGCTCGATATTCGAACCGTAATCTCCGCATACGAGTAGGTGCATCGGCTCGATTAGAACAGATAGGTGAGTTGCATCATGGCCAGGTGTCGGGATGAACGTAACGGGTAACGATCCAAGTAGAAGTGTCTGATTCGGTTGGACCACGATATCGATTTCAGGTTTTTGAATCGGGCGATCGATGTAATGCTGTTCATAGAACTCGCGAATCTCATCGAGCTGATCTGACGAGTCGGCATCTACGAACGCCTGTGAGGCAATCGTTGTCGCATCCTTAAAACCATAAGCCCCGATAATATGGTCGAAATGATGATGGGTGAAGATGACGTAAAGTGGGCGATCATCTCGTCTTAGCTCGATATCCCGACGAATCGTGGCGATTTCTTCTGGAAGCCATGTGGGGTCAATCAAAAGAATAGCGTCTGGTGTATCGATTAAGGTCGATGTCGTTCGCATCAACGCACTTTCGTAAATCGTGAATGATTGAAGTTTCGCTTGAATCAAAAGAGTTCCTCCTCATCTGATTAGAGTCATTCACTCTTTTCCCCAAAACAATCGATGGAACAACAAAAAAGCAGAAAGTCAAATGACTTTCTGCTTTTGCAAGGTCTCAACCGTGCATTGTATGTGTGCGAGAGGCTCTCGCGTATATGTCGATATTGGAGCGGGTGAAGAGAATCGAACTCTCGTCATCAGCTTGGAAGGCTGAGGTTTTACCATTAAACTACACCCGCATGAAGAAAAAATATGGAGCGGGTGAAGGGAATCGAACCCTCGTCATCAGCTTGGAAGGCTGAGGTTTTACCATTAAACTACACCCGCGTTACGTCTTAACGTTACTTTGATATAATAGCATATCAAATTCTATTTGCAAACCCTTTTTTAAAAAACTTTTTAGGTTGCAGAATCCTATCCACAACGAAGATAATAGAAAAAAGGGGAGAAATTAAATATGAGTGAACGAAAATCATATTTACAACTGATGGGCGAAGGATTTCGGATGTTGAAGCAGTCTAAACAAACGGACAAAACAGTGTCTCTCCGGGGCTGGACGTTCTCGATTCATCACGATAACGAATGGTATGTCGTGTTACGTTCGAATCGGGTCAAGTGGGTCGGATTGCCGAGTCATACATTTGACATTTCTCCCAATTTGATTCAAATTGGGAATCTTCGAATCATACGTCACCCTGAATCGAACGAAGTACGTTTGACAATCGATGAAGAATGGGGATTGGAAAATAAGGTTGTTTGTGACAACCTAGAATGGGAAACATTCGTCGATGCGCTCAAACAAGTGAAGGGGGAGTAAGCGTGAGTGAAGAGAGGTTGTATCGAATGGAAGCGGAAGCACGAGGGAGTGCTTGGCGGGCCCGGGTTCTAACAGGGATTCAGCGATTTCGATTTTACAAAGGCGAATTGCTCGCACCATCGAACCGGCCGTATGTCGTATTGAGCATTTCACAAGATGAAGGGTCCTTGCCTGATCTGATTGAAACCGATATGGGCATCCTCTTGATCCATGAGCGAGTCAGTCCGATCTTTATGAATGTCTGTCCATATGACGTTCAGCTCGTCCGTGTCGAGCTTCATACAAGTACAGGGAAGACAGATCGCTACTGCGCGCTTAATGTGCTCCGACGCTTTGAAATCGAATACCTCGAACACTCGAACGAATTTCGCCCGTTAAGTACGGATCGATTCTATTTCCTATCTAATCAGACGGTTCGAATGAATTTATTTGGACATATGATTGCCCAAGATGTAAATAGCCAACGTCTTTATGTGACCGAACGACTAAAGTATGCATTACAAGCGAAAATGGTCACAGGACTGGCATTTAAGCAAGTAAAGGAGAAAACAGCATGAAAGAGTATGAAATTGATGGGTGGTTCCGCCTGACGTATCCGGAACATTACGAATACAGTGAAGAAGAAGATTATGTGAGCTTCTATTCAACAGAAGAGGATGCGCAAGGAACGCTTCAAATCTCCATCTATGAGTCTGAGGATTCACAAGAACCAAGAGAAGCCGTCTTACGCGAGTTAAATACCTTTTTAGGAGAGTTCCCAATCGACGTAAAAATTGCGCCAAGCGTGACTGACGAGACGGGTGACATGACGACGGCTTATGCGAGCGGCATCGAAGACGGGATGCATTTAGATGTCTGGTCTTTGACGGACGGAAAGCGCCTCTTATTCATGACATACGTTGCTGATCAAGTGACGAATGAAAAAATGGAGATTGAATCCATCATCGACTCAGTCGAATGGACATAAAATGAGACACGACGCCAAATTAGAGGCGCGTGTCTCATTTTTTTATTGATATTTTGGAACATCGAAATTAAGTGTATAGGCATCGAGCGATTGATAGACTTCATAGATCTGTCTCGTTTGAATATCTGCCCAAGCAATATTCGTTGCGTATTGATGCGTGCCTGGTGAATCAGGGTTATAACGCATCTTATAAAGTGTGTTTTGTTTATAAGTCGGATGATTAATGTAGCTAGAACCAATCCAGTAGGCTCCACCGATTACTGCTGCTTCAGGCGTGAACCATTTCTGTTCAAATGCATACTTAGCTCCACTTCCAAGTGGATTGCTGTCGAAGGCCTGAATACCATACATATTGTATACGGTAGCGGCTACAGGTCGCTCGGGATAAATGCGGTCACCGTTTGAGTTAATCAAGGCGTTTCCGTCTTTATCAACGGGTACACCAGACGCTAGTTTTGAGGTACCGTTACCCGTTTCATGAAGTGCATGTGAAAGCAGATAGACTTCATTGATATTATACTGACTGCCGGCATCTACGAACGCTTGACCTAAGCCACTGAGTGTACCTTTCGACAGGAGTAGCTTATTGAGCGTTGTCGCTGTCGTTCCGGCACTCTTCGATAAATCTAAGAATTGGTAGAACGAGCGTGAATTCGGATCAATGCCAGTCGGGTCAACATATGTCAACACTTCATTGAGCGATGCCCGACGCCACATGTTATCAAACACACGAAGGTTGTGACCGGATGGACGGTTGTAAGAAACTGTATAGTATGTGCCTGTCTGTCCAGTGATGGTTACTTTTTCGCCCGGATTGATTTGACCGTATGGATGAGATGTAAGGCTTGGTTGGCTTAAAATATTGGCCTTACCGATGACGGAACTCAATGTGATATAACCCGTTGCCGTACCGTATTTGACTTTATACCAAGAAGAGGAAGCGCGTTCTACATATTGAACTGTTGCTCCTTTCGGAATAGTGGCCACTGTCACAGAACTTGATGTGGCAGACAATTTTAACGCAGCACCTACGTTTGAGATGACGGTCATATCCTGATTGACGATTGTGCCGACGTTATCAGTGACACTGACCCAAGCTCTTGGCAAATACGCTTTTTCGTAGCGATGAAAATCAGTTTGAGCGATTTGATTATATTGTCGCTCTGCCATGTCACGAACAGTCATCGGATAACTTGTATAGAATACGTTCTTGATGACACCGCTTCCCGGAGGCGTTGTCGTGACCGGAATTGCGTAATCCATATGAATATAGTTTCCACTATACGTACCATTCGTCAATAATCCCCAATCTGAACCGATGATTGGTTTCACACTGATAATCGTCCCGTTGTTCAACGTTCCAGCGAGGTTATTTGACTGGACGGCAGGAGTAGAACGTACGTTTAACGTACTTCCACCTTCTACATAAATTCGGTATTCGGCTTCCGGACCGTACTGTTCAGTCGGTGTCGTTGTCGGTGGCGTCAACGCAAAGTCACGAGCTGCGACATAGCCAGTCGTGTTGTTGTAACGCACTTGATACCATGAACCAGTCGCTCCAAATTTAGCGAATTGATCAACTTTAGCCCCTTTTGGGATGGTCTGTAGCACCGTTTTAGAACTAGACATCGAAGAATATAACTTCGTTTCTTGTTGGGCGTAATACGGTGTCACCACTTGCGTGAATTTCTCAGATAGATCACGTGTCGGGACGTAACCTGTCGTAGATTGATACGTCACTTTAGACCATGAACCTGTTGCGCCATGAGTCGAAAGTTGAGAGACCGCCGTGCCAGGCGTTAACGTACGGATAGCTTTTTTAGTTGATGACATAGAGTTGTAAAGCGTCGTTTGATTACTAATATACATCGGTTTAGGTGCCGTCAGCGATTGGAGGTCGCGCATGGCCACATATCCAGTAATTCCGTTGTAAGAAATCTTACCCCACGAATTTGTCGCACCATATAAAGATTGAAGACTTACTTTCGCGCCTTTCGGGAGAGTCGTCAATACACGAGAAGTCGTCGTAATCGATGCATATACTTTTGTTGAATCAGTTGTCATATGTGTCGGATTCACTTGAGGCGTCACACTTCCACCTTCGTATGCAGAAAAGTATTTTTGAGCGACGTAACCAATTTTCCCGTTATAAGAAACTTTGTACCACGAACCCGTCGCGCCGTGCGTCGAAATATAGTTCACGACCGCATCCTTAGGAAGGACCGTCAATACAGCAGAAGAAGTCGTCATTTCAGCTCTTAAATTGACGTTCATTTCCGCAACATATTGTTTTGCAGATGCCTGCTCAACAAAATATTTTTGAGCGACATAACCCGTCTTCCCATTGTAAGAAATTTTGTACCACGAACCCGTCGCCCCATGCGTTGATATGTAAGTGATGGTCGCACCTTTCGGGATTGCGCTTACGACAGAAGATGAGGTCGTCATCGATGAATACATACTTGTCGCTTCTTTAGCGATATATAGCGCAGTAGAAGCGGTAGAAGTAGTAGATGTAGAAGACTTAGAAATAGATGTATTGACGGTTAAATATTCGGAAGCGACATAACGTGTTTGACCCTCAAATTCGATTTGTGCCCAATCGTTATTCGATGAATAGACGTTTACCGTTGTTCCTTCTGTTAGTTTCCCAACAATCGATGAAGTCGTAGACGAGTCAGAACGAACATTTAAAATCTTTGTGTTGACGGTTCCTTCATATGTTGCTGCGTATGATGGAGTGGGAGCCAATCCACTAAATAACGAGGTCGAAACAAGGACGGCTGCACTCAATCGTGTAAGGTTTGATTTCAAAGTCTATTTACTCCTTTCACCAACCGATTGGTCATCGGTCGATGTAGATAATTTTCACTATGCGGTCTAAGTATAACGTACTTAAATTTTGATAAGAAGGTTATCTTTCAAAAAAGAGGTGAATCCTTGAAGTGAAATGTATGAAAAATGGAAAATAAAAAAGCTCCTTCAAAAAGGAGCTTAAACCATTTAATGGGTTTTGTTTTGTTTCATCCACATGAGTATGTCTGACCATACTTGTTCCCGGTCCGCTTCACGCAAAATTTCATGTCGGGCATCGTCATATGTCGCAACGGACAGTTCGACGTCCGCATTGCGATATTTTTCGATGATTCCGTTCAATCCCTCCCCGTCATGGATCACAGGGTCGTCCATCCCGGCGACGAGCAACATCGGAAGAGACTTCGGATGCTCATGAATGCGTGCGACGGTCGTGACATCAAGTGAGGCACGGGTCACTTCATGTAAAAATCCGAGTGAGGGAAGCCCCCCACAATTCGAATCATCGATATACGAATCAACTTCCTCGGGGACGCTTGATAGCCAGTCACTATCCGTTCGAGCAGGCAAAAACTTAAGGTTGTAGCGCCCGAACAAAAGGCGTTCAAAGAAACGTGATTGATGCGTGGCACCTTTACGTTTCATGACGGAAGCGATTAAACGATGCCCGACTTCACCTGCGACCCCAGGATGTGGGGGAGGCGCGACGACAATCACTCCAGCCAAAGCATGCCCCATGATTTGACCAAGTCGACGAACGAGCAGAGAACCGAAACTGTGACCTAACACATAAGTAGGGCGCTCATCTTCATAACGGTTAATCAGATATTGAGCATCCTCGACAAGTTGCGGAAAGCCCTCGCCCGGAGAGAGGTGTCCATAAGTCTGTTGTTCGTGGGCGCTTGAACCCGCCCCTCGTAAGTCGCATATGAACACATCGTATCCATTTTCTGTTAGAAAATGAGCGAACTCAATATATCTTTCATGGTGTTCAAGCATTCCATGAAAGATGAATATTTTTCCAATAGACTGCTCTGCTCGAATTTCCATTACTTCTGTCTGATATCCGTCTGGATACGTCAACTCCGAAAGAACCATGTGTCATCCTCCTATTAGAAAAGTCCGATTGCTTTTCCAGATTCATCAATGCCCATATTGAGGGCAGCCGGATGTTTCGGTAAGCCCGGCATCGTTAAAACGTTACCTGTGAGAGCAACGAGGAAACCTGCTCCTACTGATGGTTTTAATTCGCGTACCGTAATGGTGAATCCTTGTTGATAACCGAATTTGGAAGGGTCGTCCGATAGAGAGAACGGTGTCTTCGCCATACAAATCGGCAGGTCTGCCCAACCTTTCTGTTCAATCTCAAGCATTTGTTTTTTAGCTTTTGCTGTGAACGTGACATCGGCCGCTCCATATACTTCCCGGGCAATCGTTTTAATCTTTTGTTCAATCGAATCGGTCAATTCGTAAAGTGGTGATAGTTTACTTTCGTTTGACTCAACCGCATCAATGACAGCTTCAGCGAGTTGTTGCCCACCGAGTCCGCCGTTTGCCCATACTTCGCTCAGTGAAGCACGAATCTCATGTGCTGTGCACCAGTCAAGTACCGCTGCGATCTCTTCTTCGGTATCTGAATTGAAACGATTTAAGGCAACGACAGTCGGGAGACCGAGTTTTTTCATCGTGTCGATATGTTTCGCAAGCAGTTTCATCCCTTTACCGACCGCACCGACATTCTCGATATGGAGTTGGTCTTTCGCCACACCGCCATGCATTTTCAAAGCACGAACCGTCGCAACGAGCACAACCGCATCTGGATTTAATTCTCCAACACGAGACTTGATATGGCAGAACTTTTCTGCTCCGAGGTCGGCTCCAAATCCTGCTTCTGTCACTACATATTCGCCTAGTTTTAATGCTGTTTTTGTCGCAATGAGCGAGTTACAGCCGTGGGCGATATTCGCAAACGGTCCACCATGGACGAGGGCAGGGGTTTGTTCAATCGTCTGAACTAAATTTGGTTTGAACGCTTCTTTCAACAGCAATGTTGCCGCACCAGCTGCTCCGATATGTTCAGCGGTGATTGGTTCTTGTTGATGATCATAAGCAACGACGATTCGCTTAATCCGATCTTCGAGGTCTTTTAAAGAATCTGCGAGACAGAGAATGGCCATAATTTCAGAGGCGACAGTAATATCGAATCCTTCTTCACGTGGTACGCCATGAGCGGGACCACCGAGACCGACAGTGACGTGACGAAGGGCGCGGTCGTTCAAATCGAGCACGCGTTTCCAAACAATTCGACGAACATCGATGCCGAGGTCGTTTCCTTGATGAAGGTGATTGTCGATCATGGCGCTGATCGTATTATGAGCTGACGTGATGGCGTGCATGTCCCCTGTGAAGTGGAGGTTGATGTCTTCCATCGGGAGAACTTGACTGAAACCACCGCCAGCCGCTCCACCTTTTAAGCCCATCGTCGGTCCGAGTGAAGGTTCGCGAAGGCAGACGATTGCCTGTTTATTCAATTGGTTCAAGGCTTGGCCGAGTCCGACCGTAACCGTCGATTTTCCTTCTCCAGCTGGCGTTGGATTGATGGCTGTAACGAGTACAAGTTTTCCATCTTTTTTTGTCTTCACACGCTCGAGGACATCATAAGAGAGTTTGGCTTTGTATTTTCCGTAAAAATCAAGATCGTCTTCTTGTAATCCGATTTTTGCTGCAATCTCTTTGATGGGCAATGTTTTAGCTTGTTGTGCGATGGTTAGGTCAGATAATGGTTTCGTTGTTGTCATAAAAAAGTACCTCCGTTTTTCGAACGATATGTTTTTATATATTATTTAATATTCGGTTTTGGTGTTTTTAAGCACGAAACGAATGAATTCATGTCCAACCCGTTCGTAATATCATTGATTTTATCATAACTCATCAGATCGTGAAATTCATTCATTCCGTTCAATATTTTCCACCCTTTCCGTCAAATGTATCCGTTTTCATAAAAGATTCTTCACGATACATTGATAGTGGAGGCGATACACATGACTGAAACTTCGAAACGGATGAAACGAAGACGAAATTGGAAGAAACCAGCGAGTTTTGTAGCATTTGTCGGACCTGCTTTTCTAGCGTTCGTCGCGATCGTGCTCATTCCGTTCTTCAATGGGATCTACTATAGTTTTACGGATTGGAACGGTGTGACCGGAGAATTGAATTTTGTCGGATTTGATAATTATCAGCGACTATTCTTTGAAGATGAGCAGTTCCGCGCTTCATTTTGGATAACGACAAAATATACGATTATCTCTGTCTTACTGACGAACATCGTTGGATTCTCGTTGGCATTGCTGTTGACGATGAATATTAAAACACGAAATTTCTTGCGTACGATCTTCTTCATGCCAAACTTGATTGGTGGATTGATTCTCGGATTCATTTGGCAGTTCATTTATGTTAAAGGGTTTGCCTCAATCGGAGCGTTGACGGGTTGGAGTTTATTTGAATTACCGTGGCTCGGGGATGCGCAAACAGCATTCTGGGGAATCGTCATTGTCGCCATCTGGCAAGGAGGCGGTTATGTCATGGTCATCTACATCGCGGCGCTACAAAATGTACCGACGGATTTGATGGAGGCGGCTCGGATTGACGGAGCCAACCGTTTCAAAATGCTTCGTCACATCACGTTGCCGATGATTATGCCGTCCATCACCATCTGTTTATTCTTGACGATTTCTTGGTCGTTCAAAGTGTTTGATACGAACTTATCACTCACAAACGGCGGACCGTTCAAATCAACAGAGATGTTAGCTTTAAATATTTATACGGAGTCTTTTGTGAATAATAACTATGGTCTTGGGTCAGCGAAAGCGGTCATCTTCTTCTTGGTCGTGGCTGCGATTACGGTGACACAAGTGTACGTGACGAAGAAACGGGAGGTAGAAGCATGACGACTGAGAAATTGGAACATGTCGAGAGAAACATAGAGAAAACACCGAAGCGCGTTCCGCAACGTCCACTTCGCCCGGGAACATATTCTTGGAACCTTGGAATCATTGAGCTCGTCGCCATCTTGCTTGGACTTCTCTATTTGGTCCCGTTCTATTACGTTGTTGCCAATTCGTTTAAATCGATGGCTGAAATCTTTACGAACACATCGGCGTTGCCGAATGAGTGGTTGACGTCAAACTATACGGAAGCATGGGAAGCGATGAATTATGGACGTGTGTTTTTAAACTCGCTGTTCATTACAGTCGGGGCGAATGCAATCATCGTCATCTTCACATCGATGGCAGCGTGGAAACTTGTTCGGACGAAGCATTGGATTTCTACGATGATTTTCTTCTTATTCGTGGCAGCGATGGTCATTCCGTTCCAATCGATCATGATTCCGCTTGTGAAAGTCTCAAGCATTCTCGGGCTACTCAACAGTCATTGGGGACTGATGGTCATGTATCTCGGATTTGGTTCTGGAATCTCCGTGTTCCTATACCACGGATTCATGAAATCGATTCCCGAAGAGATTGAAGAAGCCGCAATCATCGATGGTTGTTCAACATGGGGCGTCTTTTGGCGCATCGTCTTCCCGTTACTCAAGCCAATCACGGTGACGATCGTCATCTTGAATAGCCTATGGATTTGGAACGACTTCTTATTGCCATCACTTGTTCTCCGTGATGTGGAGTTGCGGACCATCCCGCTCGCAACGTTCTATTTCTTTGGGCAGTACACGAAGCAATGGGATTTGGCGTTAGCTGGTTTAGTGTTAGGAATCGTTCCACTTTTAGTCTTTTTCTTCGGTATGCAAAAACATATCATCAAAGGGATTACAAGTGGCTCGATTAAATAACCCTCCCAAGGGAATCCTCCGTTCGCTACACGGAGGATTAATTTTTTTGAAAAAAGTCGTTGACATTAGTCTGAATATTTATAATAATGAACTCAATTCAATTGTGAACGACGTCGAAAGGACGAGTACACGAAGGTAGTGAGTCAAGCGATCCGGGGGTGGTGTGAGCCCGGTCTTAACCCTTCGTCGAAAAACTTCCTGGAGTCGCTACCCGAACGCTTTGCCAGTAGACGTAGCCGGACCGCTCCCCGTTATCGGAGTTACGAGATGATTGTCTCGAAAAAGTGAGTAGATTCGTCTACTAATTTGGGTGGCACCGCGGAACCGAAGTCTTCCGTCCCATGTTCAATGGGAATGGAGGGCTTTTTTTCATGGCTTCATTTTCAAATATTCCACAATTGGAGGAAACGGAAAATGACAACAGCAACAAGCACGATGAAGGAAAGACAGCAGACAATCGCGACAGTGAAGGCACTCTTCGAGGAGAAGGTCTCACGTGAACTCGGACTCACGCAAGTGCAGGCACCACTATTCGTAGAGTCAGCAAGTGGTGTCAACGACCATCTGAACGGCGTGGAGCGCATCATTCAGTTCGATACGATGTATCCGGGACATGAACTTGAAATCGTTCAATCGCTTGCGAAATGGAAACGTGAGGCACTCGGACGATATGGATTCGGAGTCGGAGAAGGGTTATACACGCAAATGCGCGCCATTCGCCGTGATGAAGAACTCGATGCGACACACTCTCTCTTCGTCGATCAGTGGGACTGGGAGCGGGTCATCGCTCGAGAAGAACGGACGATGGAATATTTAAAAGCAACGGTCGAGTCGATTTATGCGGCACTCCGTGAAACAGAATCGGAAGTGGAAACAACGTATGGCATTGAAGCGATTCTTCCGGAAGCCATCCATTTCATCACGAGTCAAGAGTTAGAGGACGCATATCCGACGATGACACCGAAAGAACGTGAGAGTGCCATCTGTAAAGAACATGGCGCCGTCTTTATCTCGCAAATTGGTGACCTTCTCGCATCTGGCATGAAACACGATGGACGTGCGGCTGATTATGACGATTGGTCACTCAACGGTGACATCCTCGTCTGGCATCCAGAACTCGAATCGGCATTTGAGTTATCATCGATGGGGATCCGGGTAGATGAAACGGCTCTTGACGCACAGCTAAAGAAAGCGGATGCGGACGAGAAACGGGCATATCCATTCCACCAAGGTGTCCTCGAAGGCAAGCTTCCACTGACGATTGGCGGAGGAATCGGTCAATCACGTGTGGCGATGTATCTCTTGCGTGCGCGCCATATCGGGGAAGTACAAACGTCGGTTTGGCCACAAGAAGTGATTCAGTCGTGTGAAGCAGCTGGCATCAGCTTGTTGTAATATAATAAGAAGAAACACGGAACAGGACTCTAAAATGTGAGTCCTGTTTTTCTGTGCAACATTTTCCACCCTATTCGTCAAATTTGACACCTACATTATGGAAGCGTTTTCATTTAAAGTTGATTTTGTAAAGAATGGATCAGGTTAAGGGAGGAAATGAAATGAAACAGAAGTGGAAATTGTCGACTGCGGTCATGACGGCTGGAATGGTACTTTCATTAGCGGCTTGTGGAGGAGGATCTCTTACAGACGAAGGGTCTTCTGAAGGAAGTGCGGATAGCGGTGACAAAAAAGACGTTACGTTAAATGTCTTCCAGTTCAAAGCGGAGATCGCCAAAGATCTTGAAGCGATGGCAAAAGAGTATGAAGAAGAGACTGGCGTCAAAGTGACCGTTCAAACGGTCGGTGGCGGTGCGGACTATGGTGCGGCCCTCAAGTCTCAATTCGCTTCGGGCAATGAACCGGACATCTTTAATAACGGTGGCTTCACAGAAGCGCAGACGTGGAAAGACAAACTCGAAGACTTGTCGAGCGAGAAGTGGGTCGGAGATTTGACGGAAGTCGCCAAAGAACCGATGACGATGGATGGTAAACTTTACGGAATGCCGATGAACCTTGAAGGATACGGATTCATCTATAATAAAGAACTATTTGAAAAAGCGGGTATCAAAGAGTTGCCGAAAACGCTCTCTGAACTGACAGATGCTGCTGAAAAACTTGAGAAGGCAGGCATCACACCATTCTCTGTCGGTTATGCAGAGTTTTGGATTTTAGGCATTCATCTCTTAAATATTCCGATGGCGCAGCAAGATGATCCGGATGCGTTCATTCAAGCACTAAATGAAAATAAAGCGAAGTTTGAAGACAACGAACAGTTCCAAGAGTTTTTGAAGCTGTTTGATTTGACAATCAAATACGGAAATAAGAATTCATTGACGACAGACTATAATACACAAGTCACTCAGTTCGCCCAAGGTGAGACAGCGATGCTCCAACAAGGAAACTGGGCACAACAGATGATTCTCGATGTGAATCCGGATATGGAAATGGGCTTCGTTCCAATTCCAATCAACGACGATGCCGAGAAAATGGACCGCCTACCGGTTGGTGTCCCTAACAACTGGGTCGTCAACAAGAATTCGAAGTATAAAGAAGAAGCAAAAGATTTCTTAGAATGGATGGCGACATCTGATACTGGAAAAGACTATATGGTCAACAAGTTCAAGTTCATCCCGGCGTTCAAGTCGATTGAAGCGAACGACCTCGGACCGCTCGCAGATGACATCCTTGCATATTCGAATGAAGGAAAGACCATCTCATGGAACTGGTTCAAGTATCCGGATGGTGCGGTGAATGAATACGGTGCACTCATGCAGGCATATGTCGGTGGACAAAAAACAGGTGAAGAGATGCTTCAAGACTTCACGAAAGTATGGCAAGACAAAGTGAAATAAGCGACGCACAGACGGTGAAACGACCCCTTCACCGTCTGTGTTTTTTTTATGAAAAAACTGTCACAAGAATCCCATATAAACCACACACATACCTATGGGGGTTTCAGTAAAATAAGTGATGTAAGCGGTTGAGAGAAGGAGGGGGCATGAAACGATTACTAGTGGGGATTTTATTTATGTGTTGGATGCCGCATGTGAATGCGGAAGGAACGCTGACTCCATTAACTGAACCAATCGTCATCGAATCAAACGAAATATTTGATGGGACCGGAAAAACATATGCAAGCTGTGGACACCCGGCGTTCATTCTTCGAGGGACGGGTGCTCTTCTTGAACGTGTGTCGGTTCAACAGTGCGAGGGTGATCGTGTACCCGCCGTTCAAATGTCGGGTCTCGGACACCAACTAATCGATGTGTCTATCGAATCCTCGGGCACTGGACTATTGATTGAGAATAGTTACGGCGTACGTGTCATTCGAACATCAATTCAAGGAAACGGACAGGCAGATGGGATTGTACTTCTCAATAGCGAAGCGTCAGAGCTCAGAGGAGTCGTCGCGAAAGAGGTGCGAGACGGGATATACATAGAAAACGGATCTCAGCACACGATTGTGCGACCAGTCGTCTCGCATTCACGCTATGGCATTCACTTGATGTTTCCGACTGACGTTATGATTTCTGTACCTGAACTACATCATAATTTGACGGGTGCGATGATTATGGGGACGAATCAAGTCGCTTTCCAAAATGGAAATGTGCATGATCAAGTCGGTGGAACGGCGACGGGACTGATGTTATATGAAGCCATCGATACAACAATTGAGAAGACGAGTATTTATGGGAATCATATCGGTTTATATGCGGAGCAGTCGACTGGGACGACACTCGAACAGAATGCAATTAATGGAAATGACATTGGCTTTCAATTGAAGCAAGCAAGAGGGATGATGATTCTCCAAAATAATCTATTGGGGAATCGAGAACCCGTAACGATGGTCGAGTCATCTGAAAACATCGTGCAAGGAAATGTGTGGGGTGACATGACCCTTGACCTGAATGGCGACGGCTATAGTGAGGTTCCATTTCGCACAGACCCATATTTATTCTTATTGACAGATTCATATGAGGCATTCGAATTATTGTATGGGTCACCCGGTCTTCTTTTACTAAAAAGTATACTAAGGAGCCCGGAAGACGTATCGTTGACAGATGTTTCACCACAAACTTATTCTCCGATGTGGAAATGGAACGGTTCGGTCTGGAATGTAGGAAGTATTTTATTGCTCATTATCATTTGGAGATTTGGGAGGAAACGACATGAAATCGTATAAACAAGTAGCAGGACTATTATCAGTAGCAGGATTATCGTTGGCACTTGGTGCATGTTCAAGTGCATCGGCAGAACCGTTTGAAATCAAATGGGGCGAAACGGAATGCGAAGTGTGTAAGATGAAAATCATGGATGAGCAGTTCGCAGCGGAAGCAATCATGGAGAATGAAAAAGGATATGCGTTCGATGATATTGGATGCTTGATGCGTGATTGGTATCCAGAACAAAAAGAAGACGATATTGCAGCCATGTATGTGAAAGATTTCAATACGAAAGATTGGGTCGAATTAGACGAAGCGATGTTTGTTTACGACAAAGAGTCGAAAACACCGATGGCTTACAATATTCTATCGTTCGCAAAAGAGGCGGACGCGGAAGCGTATATGGAAGAGAACGGCGGCGAGATGATGGACTTCGATCAATTGAAAGATCATACATGGGAACGTGGCGAGATGAACATGATGATGGATGGCGAAGGTTCGATGGACGGAATGAATCAAGATAGCGAGATGGACATGGAGATGGATACGGAAGAAGAAGGGCAGTAACCGATGTCTCTATGGAGGATGGAATGGGCACGCAGCCTTCGAAAGCGAGAGAACTATGTCTTTCTCCTGACGTGGATTCTCACGCTCGTTCTACTCGGAGGACTTGGACAAGCACTACCGATTGCTGCCGACTATACGAACATAAGCGCAACGCTGATCACGGTGCTCGGTCTATTGCTTCCGCTTTTCATCTTACTGACCACGGCAATCCATTGGGGACAAGAGCAAGAATCGAAACGACTAAGTTTACTTTCGACATTTACCTATCCAAAATGGAAATTCATTTTCATCCGCTTTAGTTCATTTTTGGTCACACAAGTGCTCGTTCTATTATTGGCATTCTTCATCGCGTCACTCGTCGTCGGTCAATCGTTTACAACGTGGTTCATCCTATTTGCTTACGCGACTGGATTAACGATATATGCGACGGCACTCGGTACGTTAATCGGACTATTCGGTCGTACGAGAATCCGGGCGATGTTACTCGCCTTTTTAACGTGGGTCGTTCTCGTGCTATTATGGTCGACGATTCTCGTGACGATTATTTCCTGGCTTCCTTACGGTATGCAGGTGAACGGGATGATTGCTGCACTGTTCGTGAATGGATTTGATTTGATGCGTATTTGGGCAAGTACGACGGTATCGTCTCCAGACGTTTTTGGAGAGGTGTATCTCAACTGGTTAAATTGGATGAATCACCCGATTGGATCTGTCATCGTCTGGGCTACCTTGATGACGATGAGTAGTTTCTTGTTGTGGCTTGCTTCGAAAGTGGCTTGGAGGAAAACATCATGATCCACTGCATAGACGTAGGAAAAAAATATGGCGATACGTGGTCGCTCCATCCGATTCGTGAAGAGATTACCTCAGGGCGAATCATTGCTTTATGCGGGAGCAACGGGGCGGGGAAGTCGACGCTTTTAAATCTGATGAACGGGACAATCGAACCAAGTATCGGGGTCGTTCAGTTGAATGGCTACACGACAAAGCAGCGAACGAAATACAATGAGAACTTTGGCTATATGCCGGACGATTTCTCGTTTGATGGGACATGGACGGTTGAAGAGACGTTCACCTACTACGCCATCTTGCAAGGCGCACGTCCGACTCCTGAAGTTCTCAAACGAGTCGGGTTATATGAACATAAGCGCAAGAAAATCGCCGAATTATCTAAAGGGATGCGCCAACGTCTCCTCTTGGCACAAGCGCTCGTCAATGAGGCGGCTATCCTGTTATTAGATGAACCGACGAACGGTCTAGATCCGATCTGGATGCGAATGCTTCAAGATTTACTACGTGAAGAGGCGGAGCGAGGGACGACCATCGTATTTTCAACTCATCAACTAGATGTTGCCGCTATGTTGTCAGATGAAGTCTGGATGATGAGAGCGGGTTCTATTTGTGGGAAGGTGCATGTCCATGAAGAACAAGCCGCGTATGAACGTCTAAGAGAATTCTTTTTCGGATCAGAAGATGACACTTGTAAAATGGACGTGGCTCGCACAAAATAATAGACAGTTGAAGTGGTGCTCGGAACCTTCCGACGCCACTATTTTTTTGGGGAGATGGAACGGATGAGAAAAAATGTGACGGTTGCCCTCTTATTGGCAACCTTTTTAGCGGCGATTGAAGGGACGGTCGTATCAGTTGCGACGCCTGTCATCGCCAGTGAGTTGAACGGGGCGACGCTCGTCAGTTGGGTATTTGCTGCCTTCTTACTATTTACAGCAGTATCGACACCGATATATGGGAAAGTGGCGGATTTATTCGGGCGGAAGCGTGTCCTCTTGTTTGGCATCGGGTTGTTCACGCTATCCTCACTCTTATGTGGGTTAGCCACGTCGATGGAACAGCTGATCGTCTTTCGGGCGCTACAGGGTCTAGGGGCCGGTGCGGTCCTTCCGATTTCGATGACGATTATCGGCGATCTATACAAATATGAGGAACGCGGAAAGATTCAAGGGATTTTAAGTGCCGTATGGGGCGTGTCGGGTGTACTCGGTCCGGTCATCGGAGGCTTTTTAGTCGAAACGTTATCTTGGCGCTACGTTTTTTTATTGAACGTACCATTTGCGTTACTTTCGTTTATCATGATTATCATCTTCTATAAAGAGAAAGTCGCTGAGACGACTGAGCGGATTGACTTGAAAGGCGCGCTTTTGTTCGCAGGTGGGACGACAGCATTCCTATACGCCCTGATCACATTCAGTGAAACGAATGAATGGACGAAGACCATCGTTGCCAGCGGGGTGTTCAGTATCATCTTATTGGTTGGCTTCTTCGTATCTGAACGAAAAGCAAAATCTCCGTTGTTGCCGTTTGAACTACTCAAGCAACCGACGATTGCTGCGATTAACGGTTCGGTCTTTTTTGCGGCGTGGGTGCTCGTCTCCATGTCTGCATATATCCCGATTTGGGCACAAGCTGTGTTAGGGAAATCAGCGACAGAGGCTGGATTTATGTTGATGCCATTATCGGTCGCGTGGACGTTCACATCGATTATCGGTGGGCGTACACTCGGAGTGGCTTCTCCGAGACGACGCGCTTTGATTGGGATGGGATTGCTCATCATCGGGACGCTAACCTTAACATTATTATCACAATCTAGTTCAGATTTATGGGTATACGGGGCAGTGGCACTGATCGGTGTCGGATTCGGGTTGTCTCAACCGATGTTTATCGTCGTCCTGCAAACTGTCGTCTCCTATCAACAGCGTGGAACGGCAACGGCGACAAATTCATTCTTGAGTACGGTTGGTCAAACGCTCGGTGTAGCGGTGTTCGGAGCAGTCTTTAACTTTGTTGTTCTTAACGACTTTAAAGAGAGCAGCGCGTTATCTCAAGTTTCATTAGAAGACTTCTTCAATCAGAGTGTCACGGAGACGTTGAACGCTTCGGTTCGACTTCAAGGAGAACAAATCATTGCGATCGGATTGAACAGCATCTTTATCGGAGCGATGGTCGCCGCAATCATCGCGTTCGTCATCGCGTCCCGCTTGCCGGCTCGCCCACCGGAACCTTCACAGCGCTCGTGAAACAAGGGTATGATGAAAGAAAGGGAGGCGAACCGACATGAAACGTCAAATCGGGATTGTGACATTGTTGTTTCTTATGGGATGTACGCCAGAACAAACGAACGAAGAAACAGAACCACCTACTTCAGAAGAGACGCGTAGTGAGTCAGAGACTGACAGTGAAACGAGTACGACGGAAGAGTCGAATCTTGAGATTGGAGAAGTGACCGCCATTGCCGAGAACTTGTCCATTCCGTGGTCACTCGCTCGAACAGAGGAAGGATGGCTCGTATCCGAACGCGGTGGCACGATCACCGTGATTGACGGTTCGGGTCGCGCAACCCGACAAGACGTGAACTTTAAGGAAAGTGTATTCGAGATTGGTGAAGGAGGGCTTCTCGGTCTCGCGTTAAGTGAAGATTTTGAATCGAGCGGAATTCTTTACGCGTATCATACGTATGGATCGTCAGGAAGAAACGTTCAAAATCGTGTGGTCGAGTTGACATGGGATGGAGAACGCTTTGAGGAGACGAATGTCTTGCTTGACGAGATTCCAGGTGCACGTTTCCATAACGGAGGTCGCCTATTGCTGGACGGTGAGCATCTTTGGGTGACGACGGGAGATGCGCTCGTGCCTGAACTCGCACAAGACGATTCATCATTAGCTGGAAAGATTCTACGAATCCCATTATCGGGTGAAGGTAAACCGACCGACTGGATTTATTCGCTCGGTCACCGCAATCCTCAAGGATTGAGTCAAATTGATGATGTTCTTTATGCGAGTGAACACGGGGCGAGCGGACATGACGAGGTCAACGTGATAGAAGAAGGAAACAATTATGGATGGCCGATCATCGAGGCGAATCAGGAACAAGAAGGCCTTGTCACACCGTGGTTTGAAGTAGGCGAGACGTCTTGGGCACCTTCTGGTATCGCGACAGATGAACAGTACGTCTATATGGCGACGCTTCGGAACGAGCGGCTTGTTGCCATCTACCGAGAAACGAAACAAGTGACGACGATTGTCGAAGATGTAGGTCGGATTCGTGATGTATGGTTAGAAGATAACACCTTGTATTTTATTTCGAACAATACGGACGGACGAGGCAACCCACAGCCTCAAGACGATCAACTTTATCAAGTAACGATTCGCTAGAAACTGACGACTTTGTCAGTTTCTATTTTTTTCGTTGTTTCTTCTGGAAGTAACGGTATAATTAAACATGTATTTTGGAAAAAGAAGGAGAAAATAGATGAATCATTCAAACTTGGTACATAAACGAGAAAAACTATACTTCTCACTATTAGTTGCAGCAAGCGTGCTCATGTTAATCCTCGGGATCGTGCTGACAGTAGCCTCATTCGGTCTCTTTTTATGGATCATCGGTACAATCGTATCGCTCTCGCTCTTTACTCACTGGATTCAAATCGGGTACATTCGGACGAACGGTGTCAAAGTGACGGCTCGTCAGTTTACAGAACTTCATGAGATGGTTCAACGCGTCGGGGTAGATATGGGCATCCGCTTGTTGCCAGATGTGTATATTTTACAAGCGGGTGGTGTATTAAACGCTTTTGCCACACGTTTCTTCCAGAAGAACATGGTCATTCTGTATTCGGATGTTGTGGAATTAACACGGACGGGACAGACGAAAGAAGTGGAGTTTGTCATCGCACACGAGCTAGCACACATTCGTCGTAACCATGTCCAAAAGCAGTGGGTCGTCTTGCTCGGTAGTATCATTCCTTTCTTAGGTTCTGCCTATTCACGTGCTTGTGAGTATACGTGTGACCGGATGGCTGCTCATTACATTCAAGACTTCGGGGCGGCGAAGCGTGCGTTAACGGTTCTTGCAATCGGGGGACCGCTCGCGAAAGAAGTGAATGAGTTCGACTATTTGTACGAAGCAAGTCGAGAGAACGGTTTTATCGCGAAGTATAGTGAGTTGTTGTCGACGCATCCAACGTTACCGAAGCGAATCGCATCGATTGCAACAGCTGCAGGTGAAGAAAACATTCCGGTCTTCAAGACGGCTGGATATGTGAAAGCTTCTATCATTTCGATGATATTGTTGACGGTCATCGGGAACGGAGTCCTCATCTCGTTTCTTGTTATGAGCGACGATTTGACGGAGATTGTATCTGCGGCGATGAGCGAGGACCTTGCAGATGATTGGGCGTTGGAATGGGAAGAACCAATCCAAGAATTGACGTACAATAATGCGAGCTATGAAGAAATCGAAGCAGAATTACAAAATGGTGCTGACGTGAATATTCAAGACGAGTATGGCGAAACGCCACTTCACAACTTGTTCTACAATGATGAGGTTGATGAAGAAACAGTTCAACTCTTGCTAGACAACGGAGCTGACGTCACGCTCCAAAATGATAGCGGGATGACACCGATTGATACGGCACGTGATTGGGGACATAGTTCTGAACTCATTGAATTAATGGAAGCATATGAATAAAAGAAATTTCCTCGTTTCAAAAGAGACGAGGAAATTTTTTTGTGGTTTTTTGCAAACGTTTGCATAGCGCGTGATATACTGTTTGGGTAGGAGGGATATCGGTGAATAGCATACGGACAAAGTTAACGGGGATGATTGCGTTGACCATTATTGTACCGGTCATTTTAGCGACGATTGTTTCATTTTGGTACGTGCAAGATCGGGAGCGTGAACGTGGTCTTGAGATGACCGAATGGTCGCTCGAACGGGGGACACGTCAGATGGAACGCTATATCTCTGATTTGAGTCGATTGCCAACGAGCTTATACGCTGATCGTGACGTATTAGACATTTTGGAGTATGGACCGGGGCTTTCGTTACGAGAAACGGAGATTGAAGTGCGGCGCGCGCTCCTCGCGATGTATCTGTCCCGAGAAGATGTGGCGCAAATTCAGCTGTTAATGCTCGAAGATATGGATTCGTTTGCGGTTTATAAAATGAAAGTGTCACCACGATCGAAAAAAGAGCCGAGTGCCGTCCAACGACAGCTATTGGACAATCCGAAAAGTCGTATCTTATTGGAAGCATCCCATCCACTTGTTGCTTATCATGATTTTGGACCGATCATGACACAAGAAGACGTCGTGACGCTTCATTTCAGGCTGGACAAGATTGAAACGGATGAACCACTTGCTATTCTTTCGCTCGATATCCCTGAAAATTTATTCATCGGGCAGCTGGCTTCTTTACAAAATAGTCCGGATGAGAGTTTATGGTTCGTCGGTGAAGACAACCGTGTGTTTGCCCATCTCGGTGAGGGAGAAATTCCGTCTTCATTTCAGCCGAGATCCATCTCGACCGATGGAAAACACCATCAGATCACGAAAACATTCGAGTTTGACCATCAGCAGTTTTATGTCGGTAAATCGATTCCAGATGAACTCTTGACCGAACCGGCTTCACGAACGTCATTCATCATCTTGCTTGTCGGGATGGTCTCGCTCATTTTGGCACTGATCGGAGCGACCTATGCTTCGATGAAATTGACGACACCAATCAAGACGTTGACCTCAAACATTTGGCGAATCGAGCAAGGGGACATGACCGTCTCATTTGATTCCCTCGGAAATGATGAGTTCGGCGTACTCGGAAGACAGTTCAAGCGAATGATTGAACGGATCGATGATTTAATTCAACGAGAGTATAAGCTCGCCTTAGAGAATCGGACGAATGAGCTTCGTACGCTTCAGGCGCAAACCAATCCGCATTTCTTATTTAATACGTTACAGTCAATCGGAACATTGGCATTGAAGGGAGATGGCAAGACGGTCTATCGATTGATCACGCAACTGTCTTCTATGATGCGGTATACGATGCATCCAGAAGAGTCGATGGTGACACTGAAACGAGAGATCGAGCATTTGAATTCATACATTCGTCTTCAAGACGTACGATTTCCAAATCAGTTTCAAGTGACCGTTTCAGTTCCTGAAGACCTCCATGAACTGATTGTTCCCAAAATGATTTTGCAGCCGTTGGCAGAGAACTTTTTCAAGCATGGGTTCGAGCGGGACGGCTCTGCTTTAGCGAATCGATTTGATGTGACGGCCTGGATGGACGGCACGTCACTCGTGATTCGTTGTGAGAACAGTGGTCGTTCGCTGACGACCGAGGAATGGGAACGAGTCATGTCACGGATTGAACAAAGTGATTCGACATTTTATGACACGGAAGGCACAGGATTACGAAACATTCGCGATCGACTCATGTTAAACTATAATCGGGAGGCAGAATTTATGTTGGCTACACCTGAAACAGGCGGTTTTCGAATTATGATGCGTTTCCCGGCTTCTTCTGAGGGGGTGGCGTCATGACGAAAGTGTTGATTGTAGATGATGAATCTCCGGTAAGGGAAGCGGTGAAATTACTCGGTGAATGGGAACGGTTCGGTGTGACGACGGTTCTTGAAGCAACGGATGGGCGTGAAGCACAGGCGCTCATCGAACAAGAACGTCCAGCGCTCATCTTATCCGATATTCAAATGCCCCATTGTGATGGAATCGAGCTGATGGAGTGGGTACACGACCATGCTTCATTTTCTAAGCTTGTCGTGTTGACAGGATACGATGAATATTCGTATATGCGACGCGCCATCCAGTATGGGAGCTTTGATTATTTGTTAAAACCGATCGACCCGGATGTATTGAATGATACGTTGGCACGCGCGTTAGGGGACGTGGTGGATCGATCGAGTGAAGACCCGATTTCTCAGATTGGAACGTTCATTGAACAGCATTTTTCGGAAGAACTGAGTTTGCAAGGGATGAGCGAACGATTTTACTTAAGTCGAGAGTACATCTCGCGACGTTTTAAACAACAATATGGCGTGAACTTGTCCGAATACGTATTGACGATTCGGATGAACGAAGCGAAGCGCCTGTTAGAGACGAGTAGACAGCGTATCTATGAAGTCGCCCAAGCAGTCGGCTTTTCGGACGATAAATATTTCCGGAAAGTCTTTAAAAAACAAGTCGGTGTTACTCCGAACGAATTTCGGGAAAAGGTTCAACGACAAGCTTAAAGGAGGAATTCAAACATGAGTGTACACATTGGAGCTCAAGAAGGACAAATTGCAGAAACGGTATTACTTCCAGGGGATCCGCTTCGCGCCAAGTATATCGCGGAGACGTTTTTAGAAGACGTCGAATTATATAATGAAGTTCGTGGGATGTACGGCTTCACAGGTACGTACAAAGGAAAACGCATCTCGGTCCAAGGAACAGGGATGGGTGTGCCTTCGATGTCGATTTACGTGAACGAACTCATCATGTCGTACGGTGCAAAAAACTTGATCCGTGTCGGAACTGCCGGCGGAATTCAAGAAGATGTCAAAGTGCGTGATGTCGTCATCGCGATGAGCGCATCAAGTGAGATGGGGCAAAACCGTGTACGCTTCAACGGAATGGACTATGCACCAACAGCGACGTTCGACCTCCTACATCGTGCGTATATGAATGCAGAGAAAGCCGGAATCCCGGTCAAAGTAGGACAAATCTTCACAGCGGACCAATTCTATCAAGATGACTTCCACCACTTCAAGAAGTGGGCGGACTTCGGTTGCCTCGCAATCGAGATGGAAGCAGCGGGTCTTTACACGCTTGCGGCGAAACATAAAGTAAACGCGTTGACAATCCTCACAATCTCTGACCACTTGTTGACAGGTGAAGAGACGACTTCAGAAGAGCGTCAGACGACGTTTGATGAAATGATTCGTGTCGCTCTCGATACAGCGGTTGAAGTGACGAACTAAACAGTTTTCCCTACAGTCTTTGGCTGTAGGGATTTTTTGTGTCCAAACCCATTCATCCCTATGAAACGGTTGGAGCTCCAGCTAGACTAAGGATAAGATACCGAGAAAGAGGAAATGTCTAATGAAAACTCCATCACGTTTTATATTATATGCAATTGTATTTTTTGCTTTTTTTGATCTGTTCGCCCAACTTCCAATCATGAGCACATTTGCGTTATCCGTTGGGGCATCTTCATTTATCGCTGGTTTTTCCATCGCAATTTATTCGTTGACGAACACGTTTGGAAATGTGCTGTCCGGTATATGGACTGACAAGAATGGTCCATATCGCGTATTGGTTCTCGGTTTGTTTCTGACGAGCTTAAGTTTACTCGCTTACCAATTCGTCGACTCGCCATCCATATTACTGCTTGTCCGGTGTGTCCACGGCTTTATGGCTGGACTGATCGTCCCGGCTGCGTTTACCTTGTCTGCGAACATCACAGCAATGAATCGTCAAGGGAAGAAAGTCGCCATCACCGGTAGTTTCGTCGGATTAGCGGCCATTATCGGTCCTGCGTTCAGTGGAATTGTCGCCAGTATCACATCACCACCGACCGTCTTTTTATTTGTTTCTTTATTCGGCTGGGTGATTCTGTTCGTGACAATCGTAACGATGCGACGGAATCAAACGGTGGATTCGAAGAAAGATACCCATACAGCACCGATAAAACCAGACCTGAAAGTGATTCGAGCCTATTGGGGGGCATTCTTCCTCATGTTTTCCCAAGGGGCACTTGCGTTTTTGTTACCGGTTCATGTGCAGGAGCTTGGCTATGATTCACGATTGAGTGGGACGTTGCTCAGTATGTTCGGCGTGGTCGCCGTCTTATTCTTTTTATTACCGACGAACCGATTGTTCGATCGATTTTCACCGACCAAATTGACGGCACTTGGGGTGGCGATTATTGGGACGTGCCAGATGTTAATTGGACAAGCAGGTGTACAAACGAGCCTTTATGGGGTACTTGCCTTATATGGTGTCGGGTTTGCGATTCTTTTCCCGGCCATCAACACATTGTTGATTCAATCAACTTCTCCTCAAAATCGAGGAAAAGCATACGGGGCGTTCTATGCCTTTTTCTCTCTCGGTACGGTAGCGGGATCTTCTTTTTTAAGCGCTCTGCCACTTTCAGTCGTCGAGCAGTTCACGCTAACTGGTTTGATTTTATGGGGGGCGAGCCTCCTCTTTCTTGTCAGTGTGGTAAAGGGAAGACGGATATTTTGACACGATAAAAGTAATGTATTACTCTATGGTTAAATGTTTAAACATTTAAACGGTTAGTGCAACTTGCATCGATGAAAGCGTTTTTTTGATTCGCTTTTCACTCGATGATAAAATGAAATCAATGTGATGAATCATAAGGAGGAAAGTTCATGCTGGCACCGATTGAACAATTGACGATTGACGAGCTTGTTCAGAAGCAACGTCGTTTCTTTAAAACACAGGCGACGAAATCAATGGCATTCCGTTTAAGTATGCTGACGTTTTTAAAGGAATCGATCAAGCATCATGAAGCGGACTTGCTAGAAGCCCTTAAAGAGGACTTGAACAAGTCGGAAATGGACGCATATACGACAGAAATCGGATTCATTTATGACGAGATTTCCCGGACGACACGCGAATTAAAACGATGGATGCGTCCGAAGCGTGTGCGTGGAACTGCCATCCATCTTGGAATGAAGAGTGAAATTCAATATGAGCCATACGGTACGGTATTGATCATCGCTCCGTGGAATTATCCGTTCCAACTAGCGGTCGCACCACTCATTGGTGCCATTGCCGCGGGAAACACAGCGGTCGTCAAACCTTCAGAACTGACACCGAACGTCGCGCGTGTCCTGACACAAGTGCTAGAACGTGCTTTCACCGATCGATATATAGCAAGTGTCGAAGGGGATAAAGACACAGCCCAAGAGCTCTTGAATCAAAAATGGGACTACATTTTCTTTACAGGTTCGACGCAAGTCGGTCGAATCGTGAATAAGGCGGCAGCAGAACATTTAACACCCGTCACACTCGAACTCGGAGGAAAATCACCTGTCATCGTTCACGGAGATGCGAATGTCTCCATCGCAGCAAAACGTGTCGCGTGGGGGAAATGGATGAACGCCGGGCAAACGTGTGTCGCGCCAGACTATGTGCTTGTACATGAATCGCAGCAAGAAGCATTTTTAGAGGCAATCAAACAAGAGGCGTTTGCGATGTTCGGGAACGGTGTCGGTACGAAACGATACACACGTATCGTCAACGAATCGCATTTCGACCGTTTGTCTCACTATTTGACGGAAGGTGAACTTGCTTTTGGCGGGGAAACGAACCGGGATGAGCTAAAAATTGCACCGACTGTCATGACGAATCTCGAAGAAGATGCTGATGTGATGAAAGACGAGATTTTTGGTCCGATTTTACCGATTATTCCTTATCGTCAACTAGATGAAGTGATCGAGTTCATCTCTGACCGGCCGCATCCACTCGCGCTCTATCTCTTTACGGAATCGAAAGATGTGGAAAGAACGATCATGAAACACCTCTCCTTTGGAGGAGGATGTGTGAACGATGTCATCATGCATTTGACGAACCCGAATCTCCCGTTTGGTGGAGTGGGTGAGAGCGGTATGGGTGCCTATCACGGACGTACGAGCTTTGAGACGTTTAGTCATGCGAAGTCTATTTTGAAAAACACGACAAAATTTGATTTACCAGTCCGGTATCCGAACTTCAAACCGGCCGAACAATTGATTCGATTGATTCAACGATAAAGCTATAGAGAGACTCGGTACGAATGCCGGGTCTCTTTTTTTGAAAAAGATTGTTTGAAATGTCACATACTTTTCTGATACTCCCTGTCACACTCCTGTATAATAAAGTCATAATTGGAACGTACGAATGAAACGTGGAGGGAGCACCGACCTATGTCAATGCAATGTGGAACGACCCAACCGAACAGTTTTGTATTCTCAGATGAAACGAAACAATTGCTACTGGAAATGATGACGATTCAACATCATCCGAAAGCGAGTATCGTATGTTGGGAAGGTGAAAAGTGTGATAAGTTCTTTTACTTGAAGAGTGGTTCTGTCAAATTCACAAAAATCACGAAAAAAGGTAATCCACTCGTCATGTTCATGTATGGGGCGGATGATTTCTTTGGCGAGTTTGACATCGTGGAAACGTTCCCTAGTTCGTATAGCATCGAGACGACTGAAGAGAGTACGATTGGAACCATTTCAAAACGTGAATTGGAATCGCTCATGCAACGAGATATCCGCTTTGCCGGAGAAATTTTACGATGGACGTCCATGATGCGGAAGCATTCAGAAATGAAAGTACGGGACTTATTATTGTATGGAAAACCAGGAGCGCTGGCTTCAACCCTACTTCGCATGGCAGCTATGTCCGGCGTGGAAGAGGAAGATACGATCGTCATTCCTCGTCATCCGTCTGATGGAGAACTCGGACAATTGATCGGGGCACCGCGTGAGACGGTGAATCGATTAATCAGTCAATGGCGAAAAGAAGGAGTCATCAGTACGACAACCAAATCGATCGTCATCCATGATGTTGATTTTTTAAAAGAGCTTTGTCACTGCGAAGGTTGTCCTGCAGGAATATGTCGTTTATGAACCGCCTCATGTGAAGGCGGTTTTTTTGAGACCTATTTTTATGGAAATGTGAATTTTGTGTGTTGAAACTACGCAAAATTGATGTGATTGTCACTTTTAGAGTGATAAATATCACATATTATCCACTAGGCGATTGCATACAATGAAAGTGGAAAAACAACCGAAAGGGGTCTTACACGTGGAACATAAAGATGGGCAAGAACCGAACCTAAAAGGAACGTTTACATCGGTCATGATCGTTGCAGGTGTCATCATCGCCATGTGGTCATCAGTATTTTACTTATTCGTCACACGATAAACATGTAGGGAGGAGGGTCTCATCGTGCATATTCATAAACTAGAAAAGTATTGGCTTACATTTGGTATTATCCTACTCGCGGTCTTCTTGACTGTTCTCGGGGTATCGGCATTCGCGGCAGGGAACCAGCCAGCGTCGGATGCGGATTTGATTGACCCGGCAAAAGTAAATCAGACGGCTCCATTCGACAAACCAGGACTTCATCAAATTGGTGAGAATGAATACGAACTTGTCATGATCGCACAAGCGTTTACGTTCACACCAGGGAATGTTGAAATTCCAAAAGGCGCAAAAGTAACATTCCTTGTGACGTCACCTGACGTCGTACACGGATTCCAGTTGACAGGTACTCCGGTCAACATGATGGTCGTCCCTGGACATATTAACTCATTGACGTACACGTTCGAGGAAGCTGGCGAATTTTTGATTCTTTGTAACGAATATTGTGGGACAGGGCATCACATGATGTCGACTAAAATCAAGGTGGTGGAGTAAATGAACGACGTATCATCTAAACTGAAACAATGGGAGATGGAGCGAGGGGTTCCTGTTCCAAGTATCGGAGCGAAAGAGGCGCGTCTTGCCTACGGACACGTTCTCGTATCGGTGCTCGCCATCTTGATTGGAGCGCTAGCCGGATTGACACAGACGTTGATTCGGACGGGTGTCATTCCTGAAATCTTTGGATACTATCAATTGCTAACGGCTCACGGTATCATGCTCGGGATCGTCTTCACGACGATGTTCATCATCGGTCTTTTATATGCGTTATTGGCAAAGTCGTTCGGTCGCTTTGAATCATTCCCGACACGTGTCGCTTGGCTCGGTTTTTGGACGATGATTATCGGTGCCGTCATGGTAACGGTCATGATCTTGGCTAACAAAGGGACAGTATTGTATACGTTCTATGCACCGCTCATGGCAGATCCGCTCTTCTATGTCGGACTCGTCCTGTTCGTAGTCGGAACGTGGTTGTCGTCATTCGCGATGTTCCGTATGTATGCGGACTACAAACACGACAACCCAGGCGTTCATCCGCCGCTCCCGGCTTATATGAGTATTATGACGATGCTTCTATGGGACATTGCGACACTCGGTGTCGCAGCAACGATTCTGTTCCAACTCCTTCCTCTCTCGTTAGGATGGACAGATACAGTCGGAATTGAGTTATCTCGTACATTGTTCTGGTACTTCGGTCACCCGCTCGTTTATTTTTGGCTCATGCCGGCATATATTGTATGGTACACAGTCGTGCCGAAAGTCATCGGTGGGAAGATCTTCTCGGATGCGTTGGCACGGATGGCGTTCTTGTTGTTCTTGCTCTTCTCATTCCCGGTCGGCTTCCATCATCAGTTGACAGAACCGGGGATTGAACCGTTCTGGAAGTTCGTTCAAGTTATCTTGACGTTCTTGGTCGTCATCCCATCGTTCATGACAGCATTCTCGCTCTTTGCGACGTTCGAACTTCGTGGACGTGCGCTCGGCGCGAAAGGATTGTTCGGTTGGGTGAAGAAAATGCCGTATGGTGATGTTCGTTTCCTCGCACCATTCATCGGGATGCTATTCTTCATTCCTGCCGGTGCAGGTGGGATCATCAACGCGTCTCACCAATTGAACGCGATGGTTCACAATACGCTTTGGGTCACAGGTCACTTCCATATCACAGTCGGAACGGCTGTCGCCTTGACGTTCTTCGGAACGGCATACTGGCTCGTACCAGTACTTCGTGGTCGCACGTTGACAAAAGCGATGAACAAGCTTGGATTGATTCAAGCAGGGACGTGGGCGTTCGGTATGGCCATCATGTCATATGCGATGCACATTTCAGGATTGAATGGTAACCCACGTCGTACGGGTCCAGCAACTTACTTCTCGGATGCATTGACGCGTGAATGGATTCCGTACCACGTCATGATGGCGATTGGAGGAACGATTTTATTCATCTCGGTTCTGATCTTCGTCTACTCGATGTTCAACTTGTCATTCCTCGCTCCAAAAGGCGAAGAGGAATTCCCGCTCGCTGAGACAGAAGAGGCGGCTATGGATACACCGCGCTATTTCGAAAACTGGAAATTGTGGATTACGGTAACGTTCGTCTTGATTGCATTTGCATACACGGTTCCAATCTGGCACTTGATTGAGAGTGCGCCTCCTGGAGCGCGTGGTTGGGTACTCTGGTAAACTAAAGTCAGCTCATACGTGAGCTGACTTTTTTGTGTGGGGAGGAACGATATGAACGTATTAGACGTCATCCATGAAGCGCGTTCGATGCATTCAGCCAATCGCCCGTTTGTCGTGGCGATTGATGGATTGAGTGGAGCGGGCAAGACAACGCTCGTCTCGCGTTTGAGCGAAGAGCCGACTATACTTGTTCTTCACATTGATGACTATATTGTCGAACGAGACAAACGCTATGAGACCGGACAGCCTGAATCGACCGAGTATTACGCACTTCAATGGGACGTGTCGCGTCTTGAGAACGAACTGTTCCGTCCTTTAACAGAAGGGGTTAAGGAGTTAGCATTACCGCGATACAATCATGAACGAGATGTCATCGTTGAAGAAGTAATCGATGTGTCATCTGCTTATACCATTGTCGTCGAAGGGATTTTTCTACAACGACCGGAATGGCGACCATATTACGATTACGTGATTTATCTCGACTGTCCCCGCGAGGTTCGGTATGAACGGGTATTGAATCGAGATACATATCTCGGCGTCCCGGAGGAACGGCTTGCGAAATACAAGAGGCGCTATTGGCCAGGGGAAGATCTTTATCTTCAACTCGTCGACCCGAAAAGAGGAGCAGATATCGTGCTCTGACTGAACGTTTCAACATCTGATGTACGCGTCAGGTGTTTTTAATTTGGAGAAAATTTGAAAAAATGATTGACGTCAAAGTGTATTATGCTAATAATACAGTTAGAAAGTGTATTAACCATGTCATACACTTAGAAAGGTGATGAACATGCAATTCAATACGAGGGCACCGGTTTACCTACAGGTCGTCGATTACTTCAAAAAGAAAATGGCGCTCGGTGAATTGAAAGCCGGGGATGAGATGCCATCTCGGCGTGAGCTTGCGAATGAATTAAAAATTAATCCGAACACGGTTCAAAAAGCGTTCAAGGAAATGGAGGACCAACAATTGATTACGACCGAACGAAATCGACCGAGTCGCGTGACGACAGATCGAACGGTATTGGCACAAATCCGCTCTGAGATTGTAGATGACGCGGTCGCCGTATTTGTGGAATCGATTCAAGAGCTTGATGTCTCGGTGGACGAGCTTGTCGAGAAAATCAAACGACAGTACAAGGAGGGAATGTACGATGATCGAAGTGTTGGGAGTTAAAAAACGCTATCGGCGGAAACAAGTCATTGAAGACGTGTCGTTCACAGCGAATAAAGGTGAAATCACGTGTCTCATCGGCTTGAACGGTACGGGGAAGTCGACGTTGTTGAAAGGCATCATGGGATTGACACCTTTCGATAAAGGTTCGGTATTGATCGATGGGAAACCGATTGATTTGAATCGTGTCGCCTTTATCGCCGACCATGCGATGTTCCCGATTCACTTTACAATCGAACAATGTGAGGCGTTCATGAAAGATTTTTATCCGACATTTGATTCGGCATTATTTGCCCGTCTCGTCGATGATTTCAAGTTGTTTCCGGAAGATAAGTTGAGCGAGTTATCGAAAGGGACGCTCGCGAAAGCGAACCTCGCACTCGGGATTGCGCAAGACCCGGATTATTTATTGCTTGATGAACCGTTCTCAGGAATCGATGTCTTCTCAAAAGAACAGATTGTCGAACTATTTTCGAGCGAGGTCATGGAGAATCGTGGCGTGCTCATTACGACACACGAGATTGAAGATATCGAGTACTTGATCGACAAGGCCGTCATGTTGAATAACGGAAGAATCGTCCGTGAGTTTGATGTCGAAGATGTCCGTTTCATTCACGGGAAGTCCATCGTCGATGTGATGAGAGAGGAGTACGGGGCATGAATCTATTGAAACTTTTGAGTTGGGAAATCGAGCGTGTCACAAAACCGTTCTTGATGTTAGTTACTGGCCTCCTCGTCGTCCAGTTTGGGTATCTCGGTTACTTTTTATGGGACGAGACGAACTTTTATGAACAGTTGCGACGTGAAGGAAACGCGGACTATCAATTGTCATTTGCAGACTACCTTGGAGGTACGCCTTATCTCTTGTCGCTCGGCATTGCAGTCGCGGCGATGTTATTATACAGCGCCTGGATTTGGTATCGCGATTTTCAAGGACGAGGGACGTTTATGCTCCGACTCCTGACGATGCCACAAAAGCGCATGACTTTGTTTTTCGCCAAACTCGCTACAATTTTAATGATAACGTTGGGGCTATTTTCCATTGAATGGATTGCTCTTAAGTTACAATACATAACGTTCACGAGTTGGTTTGATGAAAAGATGATACCGATGAATGGATCATTTGAACGAGCTCTATCTTTCAACGGAATATTGGGCATGATGTATCCTACTTCAGCTATCAACTTTGTCATCCACCAATTATTTATTGTCATCGTCGTCCTATTCGTTTTCACATTTGTGTTGATTGAACGGAGTTTTTGGCAACGGACGATGTGGTCACCGGTACTTAGCTTATCGATTCTAGTTGTCATCTTGAACATTCCGATTTTAGGCTACGCGTTCCTGTCGAATCGACTGATTTATGATGAGACAATCATTTACGTCGGTGTGGTATTGGTCGTCTGGGCAAGTGTGACGATTTGGCTTAGTCGAAGATTTTTACAGACGAAATTAAATGTGTGAGGTGATAAAATGAAGCGAATGTGGAATGTGGCCGCGCTCGGTGCGGTGATCGTGATTGGGCTTGGGACGTTTGCCGTCGATGCGATGGAGCCGAAAGCGGAATGGGCGTTAAACATCAGTTCGAATCCATCTGTTTGGAAAGACAAGGTCGTTGAATTTGGTTATAACACAGATGACGATGTCGCTCAAAGGTTTGAAGTCACTTCTGATGAGAGTCGTGTCACTTCGGATTTAAATTATATCGCTGAAGGAATTCGTTATCGAGAAAGTTTGAATGAGAACGAACGCTTGATGCACCGAAAAATGAACGGATTGACGTTTGCGCAATCAATTCAAATGAAAAATGGATTCATAGGAATTGGCCAAAATAGAAATGAAGAGCTCATAATCTTTAATCAGTTAGATGGAAAAGAGATCACGACTTATACGTTCGATGCCAAGGATCGTCAAATTTATGAGATCTTGATAGGTGTATGGGCCGGTTTGTTCATGTCCGATGGTCAACTCAATTTGATTTATCAGGAAGGCTTTGATGGAAATGAAACGACAATGCTTGCAACATTCAATCAAACGATGGATGACGTCACTGTCAAAGAAATAAAAATGGAAAATGGATTTATCACGCACGTAAGTGGAACAAGTCGTTTTTATGAGACAAATGGATCTCCGTCCAAGTTCGAAACACGCTATGTCCCAGTCGGCGTCAGTGCCTATGAGACAATTAGAGAAGGGGAAGAGACGTACTATAGTGGAATTACGATGCCGGGGCAATTCGCTTACGATACGGAAACAGGACAAGTTGTCCAGTTGGCAGGAGACCAAGACTTTTGGGACTATTCAGTGTTCGAAAATACATTGTTCACACTAAATGCGGATGGCGAAGAAACTGTCATTGATTTAGGTACCGGGAAGCAGATGACTCGGAAAGTTCTCGACTCAGTGGATCACGCCTTCTATGCAAATGGTCGCCTGTACCAAACGCGCCAAGCGAAAGATGGTGTCATCATCGATGTATACGAGGATGGAAAACAAATCTCAAGTGCAGCGGTTACACCTGAAAACGAGGAAGCGCAAGCGATGCTTGATCAGGTTGACGTATACGTTAGACAAAAATAAGCAAAGGGCCGCGGCCCTTTGCTTATTTTGATGGTTTCGGTATGATGACGCCTTCTTCTAAATCAAGCAACAAGTCAATCAGTTCCGCGCAGAACTCCGGAAATTGCTCCAAAAAGGCACCGGGACCGACTTCATCCGTAAAGTCGATATATAGGTCGGCCACGTTTCCAGACATTTTCGCAGGTAAGGCGAGGAACGCCGAACCGAAGCGCCAGCTGCCTCGGATGTCGAGTAACTTTCCGAGGACGAGGTCGCCGGTCTCGCGTTCTTCCGGTAACTGAACAGCGTACGTCTCTTTTGACTCCCAGTCTTTTAACTGACCGTTTTCCGTCACTTCAAAGATGCTGCAGCGCGGGACGGCTAGTCCACGGAGTGCGTGATAAAGAGCAGGTGACATGTCGCCCTTATGATCAGCCAAATAGCGACCGTGGGGCGTCATGCCATCTTCGTCCGTTTCAAAGAAGACGGCCCAATCAATGAAGAGGTCACGGAAGAGCTCGGCATCTTTTAAATGCCATGTCCCTTCTGATGCGATTTCTTGAATATAGTTCGTCCATTGTGTGCTTCGCGCAAGAGCGGCTTGCTCATATAACTTTTTCAGTTCGGCAAGCAATTCGGACTCTTCGACGAGCAAAGGGAAGGGAATTACTTTCCGGTCTTTTTTCATCGGCGCGGTCCTCGCTTGTTCGCAGGGCGTTTGACGACAGGAGGCTTCTCCTCAATTCGTTTCTCGATCACATCGCCACGATAAATCTCGAGTTCTTTCAATTCGACACCGAGTTGACGCGCGAATGATTTCAAGTGTGGTAAATCGTCCGTCGTCACGAGAGAAAGAACGGTCCCGCCTGCGTTACCGCGAGCCGTACGGCCTGAACGGTGGATGAAGTCATCGATGGATTCCGGTAAGTCGAAATGGACGACGTGCGTCACATCTTCGATATCGAGCCCGCGTGCCGCGAGACCTGTCGTGATGAGGAGCGGGTATTCGCCTTTACGGAATTCACGGAGTGTCTCGACGCGTTCGCGCTTTCCTTTCAAGCTGTCGAGCATGCGGTAGTCCACTTTCAACTTTTCAAGCTCCCCACGAAGTGGTGGCAAGAACGAGCGGTTATTGATGAACGCAAGTGCTTTCACGCCATCGACGTGTGAAAGACGGCGTAACAGTTCTGGTTTGTAGCGACGCGTCGTCAACAAGTAACCGTATGTCACTTGATCGCTGACAGCACGTTCGATTTTGATATGTGCCGGCTCGTTCATGAACGGTGCCGACCACTCTTTGAGTGAATCAGTGAGTGTTGCCGAGACGAGTGCAAGTTGACGCTCATGTGCAGTATGCTTGATGATGCGCTCAGCCGCCTCTGTCAAACCGCTATCGATGATTTGGTCGGCTTCATCGAGAATGACGGTATGTGTCTCATGGAGCTTCAGCTTTTTCTTATCAATCAATTCGACGAGACGTCCCGGTGTCCCGACAATCAAATGAGGCTTTTTCTTAATCCGATCGATTTGACGTTTCAATTCGACACCGCCGATAAACGAGCCGATGCGGACATCGCCTTTTTCGGTGAAACGTTGTGCGACCTGTTGGATCTGCATGACAAGTTCACGAGTTGGAGCGACGACGACAACTTGGATTCGGTCGTTCGATGGATCGATTTTTTCAATCGCTGGGAGCAGGTAAGCGAGTGTTTTACCCGTTCCGGTCGGTGCCTCGATTGTCACGTCTTTTCCATCTAATAGTAGGGGAAACGCTTCTTTTTGGACCGGCATCGGCTCGTTAAAGCCCATCCGTTCCCACGTCTCGTTAATAAAAGGTTTTGTAAAATTCATAATAGGTCTCCTTATCTTTAGGCAAAAACAAAGGAAGCGAAAGCGCTCCCTCGTCAAATATAGCGAACATGCTCCTGACCATCTTCCATTGAAGAACGTAACGTCTGTGTATACGTTTGACCGTCTTCGATGAGTTGGATGTGGGCATCCGCGCCTTCTGCTGTCAATTCCACTTTCTCAATCGTGAATCCTTGATAAACGCGATACTGTAACTCGGACGTCATTTTCTCGAACGGTTTCAGTTCCGGATGTGTCGTGATGACATGGATTGGACGCGACAAAAGTCCGGCAAGTAATTGGTCGCGATAATCGATAAAATCTTCGTTCTCGATGTCATCGTCAAAGCGAATCCAAAACCCTCCATCTTCAAATTCTGTGATAAATCCATCACGCTTTTCACCGGCTTCGTCGACCTTCAACGAGATGCGATCGCCGACTTGAAAGGCGTGGCTTGGTGTTAATGGTTCGTACGTCATGAGTAGAACCCCTTCCTCTTATACAATGTTCTGCCTTCATTGTGTCTGATACGACACAAAAATTCAAGTTCTAACCGAGTGATGTGAGATTTATCACCCCAAAAACTGTATAGTTCGTCACAGAACAATCAAATTAGTACAGATCATAGTTCGACCCTAATTAAATGGGATTCAGCTGTTTCAAACTATATAATTAATCGAATATAACAGTTTGTAAAACGCTTTCAAAAACGGCTATTTCATCATGTTCATAAGATTGTTACAAGTTTCACAAGAATGTAAAACATATTGTTCACATTTTCACGTACACTCACAGTATAGATAACACGCAATTACTTTCGAGAATGAGGAGTGAATCAACATGGCAACCGAAATCAAATCCGCATGGTCAGGTTTTATCCCTGGTCAGTGGACGAATGAAGTCAATGTCAGTGAGTTTATCCGTTTGAACCGTCATGAATACACAGGGAACGATACGTTCTTAGCAGGTCCGACAGAAGCGACAAACGTTCTTTGGAATCGTGTGATGGAACTGACAAAAGAAGAGCGTGAACGCGGAGGCGTTTGGGACGTTGATCAACACACACCATCGACAATCGTGTCGCATGGACCAGGTTACTTAAACAAAGAGTTAGAGAAAGTCGTTGGCGTTCAGACGGATGAGCCGTTCAAACGTTCGATTCACCCAAATGGCGGGATTCGCATGGTGGATGCCGCACTCGAATCATATGGTTTCGAACCAGATGAAGAAATCACAAAAATTTATTCAGAGATCCGTAAAACACATAACCAAGGTGTCTTCGATGCCTATACGCCTGAAATGCGGGCCGCTCGTAAATCAGGAATCATCACAGGTCTTCCGGATGCGTACGGTCGTGGACGCATCATCGGTGACTATCGCCGCGTCGCGCTCTACGGAATTGATTTCTTGATGGCAGAACGCAAAAAAGACTTGGCGAAACGAGGTGGATTCTTATCTGAATCAGACATCCGTGACCGGGAGGAAATATCGGAACAACTTCGTGCCCTCCAAGAACTCAAACAACTCGGAGCCGCTTATGGATTTGATCTCGGTCGCCCTGCGGAAAACACGCAAGAAGCGTATCAATGGGTGTACTTGGCATACCTTGCTGCGATTAAAGAACAAAACGGTGCCGCGATGTCACTCGGTCGCGTCTCGACATTCCTTGATGTGTACGCTGAACGCGACCTTGAAGCTGGTCGTTTAACAGAGTCAGACGTTCAGGAAATCGTCGATCACTTCATCATGAAGCTTCGAATCGTTAAGTTCTTACGGACACCTGACTATAACGAATTATTCTCAGGTGACCCGACTTGGGTAACGGAGTCAATCGGTGGGATGAGTGAAGATGGTCGCTCGAACGTCACGAAGAGCTCGTTCCGATTCTTACATTCACTCACAAACCTCGGTCCTGCTCCAGAACCAAACTTGACGGTCCTTTGGTCGACGAAACTTCCAGAAGGATTCAAACAATACTGTGCGAAAATGTCGATTGAAACATCGGCGATTCAGTATGAGAATGATGACTTGATGATGCCACAATTCGGTGATGACTACGGCATCGCATGTTGTGTGTCACCGATGAAGATCGGGAAACAAATGCAGTTCTTCGGTGCGCGTGCCAACATGGCGAAAGCCCTTCTTTATAGCATGAACGGCGGACGTGATGAGAAGAGCGGCGCTCAAATTGCTCCAGCTTGGGAAATGAATACAGAAGATGTGCTCACGTACGAAAAAGTATATGCCGACTTTGACCGTACGCTCGATTGGTTGGCAGAGCTATACGTCAATACGCTCAACGTTATTCACTTCATGCATGACAAATATGCGTACGAACGCATCGAAATGGCGCTTCACGATCCAGAAATCTTACGGACGATGGCTTGTGGGATCGCGGGTCTCTCCGTAACGGCAGATAGTCTTTCAGCAATCAAATATGCGAACGTCAAACCCGTTCGTAACGAAGAAGGAATCATCGTCGACTTCGAAACGGAAGGCGACTTCCCGAAATTCGGTAACAATGACGACCGTGTCGACGCGATTGCCGTAGAACTCGTCGAATCGTTCATGGAAAAAGTACGGAAACATAAAACATACCGTGACGCGCTTCATACGCAATCGGTCCTCACCATCACATCGAACGTCGTCTACGGTAAGAAAACAGGGAATACGCCAGACGGTCGCCGTGCTGGTGAACCATTCGCTCCAGGTGCCAACCCGATGCATGGACGGGATACGAAAGGTGCGGCTGCATCGCTCTCATCTGTTGCGAAACTTCCATTTGAACACGCACAAGACGGGATCTCATATACGTTCTCAATCGTACCGAAAGCACTTGGAAAAGAAGAAATCGCACGCGAACTCAACTTGGCGGCACTTCTCGATGGGTATATGAGTGGAGAGCACAAAGGACACCATTTGAACGTCAACGTCTTCAACCGCGAGACGCTTCTCGACGCAATGGAACATCCGGAAGAGTATCCACAACTCACAATCCGCGTATCTGGATATGCGGTCAACTTTATCAAGTTGACACGTGAGCAACAGATTGATGTCATCAACCGTACGTTCCACGGTTCGTTGTAAGTAAAGGCTTAGCGGCCTTCCACGGAGGGCCGCTCATTCGTTAGGAGGTCATTTCGATGACAATGGGATATGTACATTCGGTCGAATCATTCGGAACAGTTGACGGCCCTGGTATTCGCTTCATCGTCTTTTTACAAGGTTGTGCGTTACGTTGCCTCTATTGCCATAACGCGGACACGTGGGATTTCAAAAAGAATAACCACCGCTCGGCTGAAGACGTCATTCAAGAGGCGCTCAGTTACCGACCGTTCATGGAGGCATCGAACGGCGGCATCACCATCTCAGGTGGTGACCCACTCGCGCAACCTGAATTTTTAGAGGCATTACTGCGTGAAGCGAAAAAGTATGGGCTCCATACGACACTCGATACGTCCGGTGCTCTCCGTCCTCCTAACTTGGATGCGATTTTAGATCACACCGACCTTGTCTTGCTCGATATCAAGCATATCGACGACGACATGTGTAAAAAATTGACGGGACGTAGCAATGCCAACACGCTCGCGCTTGCCGAACACCTTTCCGAGCGCGGAACGAAAATGTGGATTCGCCACGTCCTCGTCCCTGGATGGACGCTTGAAGAAGGGGCGCTTCGTCGCACCGCCGCGTTCATTCAAAAGTTAGACCATGTCGAGAAAGTTGAGATTTTGCCTTATCATGAGATGGGCGTCTATAAATGGGAGGCGCTCGGACTCGATTATCCACTCAAAGGTACGAAACCCCCGACGTCTGATGAAGTCGAATGGGCGGAAGGAATCTTGCAGGGAACTGTATAAAAAACAAGCGCAGGCCGCTCGGCCTGCGCTTGTTTTTTATATTTAGAGATTAGATAAAGGTTTGGACAATCAAAAATATATTTAATGCGATGACAATCGCTGTGATACCCCATCCAATCCATGTCGTAAAACGATGATTCACAAGCCCGCCCATTAACTCTTTATTACTCGTAAAGAGAAGCAGAGGGATGAGGGCGAATGATATACCGAAAGAGAGAACGACTTGACTCCAAACGAGAGCGTTTGACAAGTTGACACCGGAAAGAATGAGTAAGAGTGGAGGAGCCATCGTAATCACACGACGTATATAAATCGGAATATGCTTTTGAATGTACCCTTGCATGACGACATCCCCGGCCAATGTTCCGACAGATGCACTTGATAATCCGGAGACCATTAAGCCGATGCCAAATAACATGGCAATTGGTGATCCTAAAAAAGAGTCAAACTGCTGGTGAGCGATTTCTAAATCGTTTACGAACATCCCATTCTTATAAAAGACGGCAGCTGCGATAATCAACATACTGGCATTGATTGCGCCAGCGAGGACCATTGCGATTGTCACATCAATTCGTTCAAATTTCATGATGCGTTTTCGTGCTACCGCATCTTTTCCCTTGATTCGCCGTTGTGTCAAAGCAGAGTGCAAATAAATAGCGTGCGGCATGACAGTTGCACCTAATATTCCGGCAGCTAATAAAATACTCTCTGTCCCGTCAAAACGAGGTATGAGGAGACCTGACAAAAGGGGTTTCACTTCGGGCTGAGAGCTAAACGTTTGAATGGCAAACGCAAGAGCAACGACGAGTAGCATCCCAGTCACAAGCGTTTCAAGTGGTCGATAGCCACGTCTTTGTACTTCTAAGATGGCAAAAGAACCGGCCGCGGCAAGTAGTGCTGCTTGAATGAGCGTTATATCAAACACGAGGTAGATCCCGAGTGCCGCACCAACAAATTCTGCCAAATCAGTGGCCATAATCATTAATTCGGCTTGAATCCATAAAAAGACTGCGGTCTTCTTAGAGAAGCGGTCACGACAAATTTCAGGTAAGTTTTTCCCAGTCGCGATTCCGATTTTAGCAGACAGCGTTTGGATTAATCCGGCCATCAAGTTTGCGATTAAAATGACCCATAAGAGTAAATAACCAAATTGAGAGCCTGCTGCAATATTAGTTGCATAGTTTCCAGGGTCGATGTATGCGACCGAAGCGACAAAAGCTGGACCTAGAAAAGGGAGAAGTGTTTTTAATTTTTGAGTCATCGAGCGATGTATTCGAATTAATTCGACTTCATTCAACATGACAGATCCTTCTTTCTTGCCTAATGGTTAATTTGTTTACTTAGGTAAACTTTTTAAGTATATGGCAAGTTTACGCCTGCCTAGAGAACCTGTCAAATTACAATAAAAAAGGACTGCGAGCAGCTTCGCTCACAGTCCAACGAACTTATATCCGCCGTTTTTTCTTTTCTAATACCCGTGCTTGCTCTGCTTGCTTCTTCTCCATGTAGAGAAGCTCACGCCCGAGTTTGACGTAGCTCGCATAGCGTTTCGCATTTAACGTGCCATTCGAGAGCGCCTCTTGGACGGCGCAGCCCGGTTCTTTCTGATGTGAGCAGTCGCGGAAGCGGCATGTCTCAGCAAGCGCTTCGATATCACGGAACGTCTCATCGAGATGCTCGCTTCCTTCCCATAGTCCGAATTCTCGCATCCCTGGTGTGTCGATGACGTATAAGTCATCGATTCGGAACAGTTCGCGGTGTGTCGTCGTATGTTTTCCGCGCTCGTCCTGCGCCCGGACGGCTTGCGTGACGGCAAGTGTCTCGTGGGCTAGGGCGTTCGTCAGCGTAGATTTTCCGACGCCAGACGAACCGACTAAGGCGATTGTGCTTTCGCTCGGTAACGCGTGACGAAGTTCAGCCACACCTTTTCCCGTCACAGCACTGACAGGAAATACTTGAATTCCAGGTGCGTTTAGCTCAATGTCTTCGAGCAGTGTGTCGACCGATTCTACTTGGTCCGTTTTCGTCAGGACGATAATGGGGATTGCACCTGTGTCCCACGCAGCTAGCGTATAGCGCTCAAGGCGGCGGATGTTGAAATCGTGTCCGCATGCCATCGTGATCAAGACGTAGTCGACATTCGCACAGATCAGTTGTTCACGCGTCTCGTTGCCGGCGGCCGCTCGTGATAGAACGGTCCGACGCTCAAGGAGATGGTGAATCGTACCTTGACCATGCTCGCGAACTTGAATCGTGACATAATCGCCGATGACCGGGTAATCCCGCTCGCTCGTCGCCTCATGTCGAAATTTTCCGGAAACCCCGCACATATAGGCGTTCTCTCCGACTGATACCGTATAAAGATGTTGGAACTGTGCCGTGACACGTCCCGTTTCAGTTTGTTGATTCAAAAAGAATCCTCCTTTTAATGATGGAGGACGACAGCCCTCCGATTCGCTGACATTTGGTGACGTGCATGCATCATGTTGCTCATAAAACATCATCCTTTCATTGTTCGATAGCATCAGTGTACCACAGTTATTGGAAACGGTAACATCTCAGTCTAAAGACCGAGGCGAAACAAGCCTTCCGCTCGTCGACCTATACAAAATAACGTATTATGATAAGAGTGTACTTAACAAGGAGGGATGACAGATGAATCACCAAGTGAAAAAGGTGTTGTTCATCGTAGCCGCGATCGCTCTAGTGCTCGTGTTGATCGGTTCTTTACCGAATATGATTTTATTCGGATTAGGAGCGCTCTTGACGCTTTGGGCTGGAGTCCGTTTTCAGGCTGTGACACACATCGGTGCTAAAGTTGGTTTCGGGATCCTTGCCGTCATCGGGATTGGGACGATGCTCTCAAACATTTGGGCACTCGTCGGAATCATTGTCGCGTGGTTGTTGTTTAAAGGGTATATGATGTATACAGGTGAGAAGCGCGACCCGGAAGTCGAAATTTTAAATGCCGACGGAACGCGTGCTAGCCGTAGCAGCTTCCAACAGTTCGATCAAGTGTGGCAAAAATTTGTTAATCGTCGTTAAGATTTCATAAGGAGGATTCACCATGAAGACACCGTTTGATCAGTTTCGTGAACTAGCGAATGAATTGACGAAAGAGATTTCGAAAGAAGTGAAGAAGTATCAAGATAAAGAGATGCCACGTTCAAGTGGAGAAGCGGAATTGAACCGTCATATCCGTGGAGCGGAGAAGGAAGCGTTATCGGTTGAGCGTCTCGTCGAACGTCAACGCACACTGCTTGCAGAACTTGCTGAGAAGCGTGATGATGCCAAGAAGATGGCAGATAAACGATATGAACAGACAGAGCTGGCGAAACAAGCTGGTGAAGAGAAGTTGGCAGAACGTGCAGCTCTTGAGTCAAAACACTACGGAGAACAGTATCGTTACTTCGAAGGGTTGATCGATGAAGGAGAGCGTGAATTGGATGCGCTAGAGCGTCGTGCACTCGAGATGAAACTCAAGCTCGATGAAATGCAAAACAAACGATATGAGTTTGCGATGCGTGAAAACTTAGATCTTCTAAAAGGGGCACTCGACCAAATCTTCGGTCAAAACACGTCGCAGTCTCATCCGTTTACTGAGGAAGAGAAGAAAGAACAACCTGCTGAAGAGAAGAAAGATACGCAAGAAGATGAAGACGATTTTGAAGCAAAACTAAAAGAACTGGAACGTCGCTTTAAACAAGAGTGAGGTGACGGTTCGGCGATGACCTGAACAAGGTCATCGCTTTCTTTGCTTCATACATATGAACAGAAAGGGGGAATGGACATGGAACGTTGGAACACACGTCAAATCATTGGATTCATGATTATCTTATTTTCAGTTGGACTCTTTATCGACATCGTGACGGGTGGGAATAGCGTCTTATTCAGCATGATCCTCCCATTGCTTCTTCTTTATATTGGAAGACGCTTCAGTCGTCGAGGCAAACAGTCGGTCAGCTATATCTTTTACGCCATCGGAGGCATTCTCTTGATTGGCTTGATCTTCTCGTCAGCCGCGTTTGGGTTTGTGCTCTCGGGTCTGTTGTTGCTTTTCGGGTACCGACTCTATAAGAATCGACCGGTCGAATCAAAAATTCGGACACCACTTCGTCAGGAACAAGCCTTCTCGTTCGGTATGAAAGAGTCAGGGCACTATGTGTTACGGGATACGAATGAATTCTTTTTATTGCGTGATGTTGAGATGGATTTATCACAAGCCATCATTCCTGAAGGGGAGACGTTCTTGCTCCTAAATGGACTTGCGGGAGACATCCGCATCCTCATTCCAGCGGGTTACGATTATTCAATCGATGCGTCGATTGGATTTGGAAAAGTCCAAGTCGATGATTCGAACTATTCACCGGTTTTTAACCGTCGCTTCTATACGGCGTCTGATGATTATGTCCAGGCTACGCGGAAAGTTCGTATTCATATCGTGCTCATGAGCGGAAGTGTCGAGGTGATGACGGTATGAAAAAAGATTCTTATCCACGGACGGTCGTCTGGCATCAATTGTTCAGTAGCCTCTTGACGGCTTTCTTGATTACAGTGGCGTTTCTCATAGGTGACTCGACTTCACTGAGCGACTTGTTTTCGCGTGAAGAAGGGTTGCCTTTCGGTGTGTCCATTTTGGTGATTGCCGTTTTGATTGGCAGTATCTTTGGAGTCGCATCATACTTTTACTTACGTCGAGACTTCCGAGAGGTCGCGAATGCCCTTTGGAAACTAGAGAACCAAAAAGAAATCACGTTCCGACCGTTGTCGCCTTACCGAGACACGCTCGAACGAATCGTCCGCGTCTCAAAACAACGTCAAGAGATGATCGAGATGGCGAAGCGAGTCGGTGAACGTCCGGTCAGTGTGGAAGAGGCGCGTAGTGAAGCGGTCGTCGAAGAAAGACGTCGCGTCGCACGAGAACTTCATGATTCGGTGAGTCAACAGCTCTATGCCATCTCGATGATGACGACTGCGGTCAAACAGACGATGCAGACGAAACCGGAATTAGCGAGTAAACAAATGGAGCAAGTGGAGCTCATGGCTCAAACGGCACAGGCAGAGATGCGGTCGTTACTCCTACAACTACGACCGGTGGAATTAGAGGGTATGACGTTAAAAACCGGAATCGAACGCCTATTAGAAGAACTGTCGCGTAAACAGTCGACTGAACTCGTCTGGCGTCTAGAAGAAGTGAAGCTATCACGGCACACCGAAAATGAACTGTTCCGCATCGTCCAAGAGGCAATCAGTAACACGTTGCGGCATGCGAAGGCGACTCGCCTAGAAATTGAGATGCGAACCGTGCAACAGACGGTCATTTTAAAGATCAACGATGACGGAATCGGATTTAACGTGGACGATACACAAGTCGCCTCATATGGATTACAATCGATAAGAGAGCGCACGGCGGAAGTCGGTGGGACGTTACGATTGGTCAGTGTGCCGAATGTCGGAACACAAATCGAAGTACGTGTGAAACAACAAGTGGAGGGGTAATGATGATTCGAGTTGTATTAATTGATGATCATGAAATGGTCCGAGCGGGCGTGTCTGCCTTTTTATCGACACAACCGGACATTGAAGTCGTCGGTGAGGCATCGGACGGCGCGACGGGAGCGGAGCTTGCGATTGCGGAAAAACCGGACGTCGTCCTCATGGACTTAGTCATGGAACCGGTGGGCGGGGTTGAATCGACGAAACGAATCAAAGCGAATTGGAAAGAGGCTAAGATTCTAGTCGTGACGAGTTTCTTGGATGACGAGAAAGTATACCCGGTCATTGAAGCCGGTGCGATGAGCTATGTCCTCAAGACGGCAAACGCCAATGAAATTGCCGACGCGATTCGTCAGACGGCTGCCGGCAATCCCGTCATGGCTGCCCAAGTGACAGGAAAGATGCTCGAACGTCTACGCCACCCGGAGATGACCCTCCATGAGAGTTTGACTGCACGTGAACGAGAAATTTTGCAACTCATGGCGGAAGGGAAGTCGAATCAAGTCATTGCGGACGAATTGTTTATTTCACTGAAGACGGTAAAGACGCATGTCTCGAACATCTTGACGAAACTTGACGTCTATGACCGAACACAAGCGGTCGTGTATGCGTTTCAACATAATCTGGTGAGTAAAGGATGAATCGGCTCCCTTTGATCGAAACGGAACGTCTTCGACTGCGCCCCCTTCAAATGGAAGATATTCCACACGTATTCGCCATTTTTTCAAATGAACGCGTGCTCCAGCATTATGGGATGGAGCCGCATCAAACGCTTGAAGAGACGGAGCAGATGCTTACCCACATGCTCGCTCAAATTGAGACGGGGGCCATCATCCGTTTTGCGATTGAACATCGAGAATCAAAAACGTTAATTGGAACAATCGGTTTTCACAATCGGGCGCCGTCACACCGTCGCGCCGAAATCGGTTATGAACTCAGACCAGAATATTGGCGTTCGGGTTATGCGACCGAAGCCCTCCATGCGGCCCTGCAGTATGCCGAGACATGTGAGATTGAACGTGTCGGTGCCATTGTCTATATCGACAATCTCGCATCGCAACGTATGCTTGAGAAGAATGGGTTCGTTCAAGAAGGTCGACTACATAATTACATGCGTCAGCGGGGACAAGCCCATGACGTCTATGTCTATAGCTATATGACACATCAGTCAATCTAAGCACATCGTCTAACGGGCGTTGTGCTTTTTCGTTTGTGAGACAAACAAAATGGGAACCGAGTAAAGGTGAGTTATTCGCTCAAAGGAGGACGATAGGATGAAAGCAGCATATATCGAACAGTATGGCGGATCAGACGAATTCAAAGTAGGGGAGCTTGAGCAACCGACAATCGGTGCAGATGACGTATTGATTGAGGTTCATGCCGCAAGTGTCAACCCGGTGGATTGGAAGTTGCGTGAAGGATACTTAAAAGAAATGCTTCATTTCGAAATGCCGCTCGTCATCGGATGGGATGTATCGGGAGTCATCAAAGAAGTCGGGGCGAATGTGACCGAGCTTGAGGTCGGCGATGAAGTATTCAGCCGTCCGGATATTGCGAGGCAAGGCACATATGCCGAATACGTGGCGGTCGATGCCCATCTCGTCGTCAAGAAACCCAATTCATTGAGCTTCGAGGAGGCAGCGTCACTTCCGCTCGTCGCGCATACGGCATGGCAAGTCATGTACGAAGTGATGGATGCGAAACCGGGTGACCGAATTTTCATCGGTGCTGGTTCAGGTGGTGTCGGAACGGTTGCCATCCAGCTTGCGAAAGCACACGGATTGTATGTCGTCACGTCAACCAGTACGCCGAACGTGGACTGGGTCAGCGAACTTGGGGCCGACGAGGTCATCGACTATAAACGACAAGATCCATCAGAAACCGTCCGCGATCTTGACTTCGTATTCGATACGATGGGAGGAGACGGACAGAGCAAACTGTATCGAATGCTGAAAGAAAATGGGATGCTCGTCTCCATCTCAACACCACCGAATGAAGAAGAAGCCGAACAGGCAAATGCCCGCGCGGAGTATGTCTTCATGCAACCGACAGGGGAGCGCTTGAAAAAAATTGCGGAAGCTGTTGAAAAAGGCGAACTGAAACCTGTGATCGACCGTGTCTTTGATTTGGAAGACACGAAACTTGCCCATGACTATGGAGAAGAAGGGCATGCCAAAGGGAAAATCGTCATTAAAGTGAAATGATAAAAAAAGAGGTGGATTCCCGGAGTGTGAACCGGAAATCTACCTCTTTTTCATTAGATGTGAAAGGCTACCTCATGTGGAATCAGCCCTTTTTCTGTGCTTGTATCTGTTCATCGATTTCAGACAAGTATGTCCACCGTTCCATCTTGGCATCAAGTGATTCTTTCAGTTCGGCGATTGTTGCGTACAATTCATTCACTTTTCCGAGGTCGCTGCCCGCGGTCGCAAGCGTCGCTTCTTGTGCTTCAATCTGTTCTTCAAGCGCGGCGATGTCTTCTTCAATCGTGTCCCATTCCTTCTGTTCTTTGAAGGTGAATTTCACGACTTCCGACTTCGCTCGTTCTTTTTTCTCTTTTGGTTCTTTCTCTTTCTTCACTTGACGAACCTCTTCTTGGCGCATCGCCAAGTAGTCACTGTATTCTGCGTGATACACCTGGATTGTACCGTCTTCAAATGCGATCAACTGTCCGGCAACACGGTCTAGGAAATAACGATCGTGGCTGACGGCGATGACGGTGCCAGGGAACGATTCTAAATAGTCTTCTAACACGGATAACGTTTCCGTATCCAAATCGTTCGTCGGCTCATCGAGGAACAAGACGTTCGGTTCGTCCATGAGAATCCGCAGGAGGACAAGGCGTCGTTTTTCTCCACCGGATAACTTCGCAATCGGTTTATATTGCGCGTCCGGTGAAAAGAGGAAGCGTTCGAGCATTTGACCGGCCGTGATTGTCTCGCCGTCCGGCGTATAAATCACTTTCGCAATCCGCTCGATTTCGTCTATCACGCGTCGTGATTCGTCTTCAAACTCGACTTGTTGACCGTAATAGCCGAGATGGACCGTTTCCCCGTGCACGATGGTACCGTTTGTCGGTTCCAAACGCTTGGCGAGCAGGTTCATAAGTGTTGATTTCCCGCTCCCGTTCGGTCCAACAATGCCGTAGCGTTCACGGCGTCCGAAAATCCAATTGAACTGCTGTATGAGGAGAGAATCGTCGTATCCAAAGGACAAGTCCTCGACCTCGATGACCTTTTTACCGAGTCGGCGAGACCCGACAGAAACGTCGAGTGATTCCTCTTCAGCTAAGCTCTCTTGGTGCTTTAAGTCTTCGACGCGCTGGATGCGTGCTTTTTGTTTCGTTGTTCGTGCTTTTGCACCTCGACGTAACCAAGCGAGTTCACGACGTAAAATATTTTGCCGTTTCTGTTCCATTGATTGTGCCCGTGCTTTTCGTTCGGCCCGCTTCTCAAGGAACAGCTCATAGTTCCCGTTATAGAAATAACTCGTCCCGTCTGCAATCTCTAAGATGTGGTTTGTGACACGATTTAAGAAATAACGATCGTGGGTGATGAGAAGGATGGCTCCCCGATAATCCGCAAGCATTGTCTCGAGCCATGCGATCGTGTCGGCATCAAGTTCGTTCGTCGGCTCATCTAAGAGCAGTAAGTCTGCTTCGTCGAGTAACGCTGCGGCGAGAGCGACACGCTTTTGTTGTCCACCTGACAAGGCGTTCACATCGACGGACACGTCAGGAAGACCAAGACGGTTCAAGATCGACTTCAGTTTTGCTTCCGTTTCCCAAGCGTCTGCGGCATCGACAGCCTGCTGAGCTTTCATGAAACGTTCGAGTAATTGCTCACTCGTTGGATCCGCTTCGAGCGCTTGGCGGGCACGTTCGAATTGTTTCAGTGCTTGAACGGACGGTGTATCGCTTGTGAACAAGGCGTCAAGAATCGTTTGACCTTCATCGAACTGGACCGTCTGAGTCAGATAGCGGATGCGATAATCGTTCGGATGTTGCATCGTTCCCTTGTCTGCCGTCTCGGCACCAGCGATGATTTTCATGAATGTCGACTTTCCAGAACCGTTCACTCCGATGATTCCGATACGGTCTCCTGGATGAATCGTCATTGTCACATCGTCAAATAAGACTTTGTCGGCAAACTCTTTATGAATGCCCTCAATCATTAATAAACTCATGCGTTCTCTCCTTCAATCTGTTGACGAATGGCTGCTTCGACCGTTGCAGCGATTTCCTTATTCGGTAAGTCAGCCGGATCGATCGCGGGTAAGAAAGTGACGTCGACCGTTGCCGGAGTGATTCGATTTTTAGCTTCTAACAGTTTGTAGCTCCCTTGAATGGCAACCGGAACAATCTTCGCACCGCTTGACGTCGCGAGTGTCAAACTCCCAGCTTTAAATTCTTTCATAGGACCGCCTTTTGAGCGTGTTCCTTCTGGGAAGACGATCATTGACTGACCGGATTGGATTGTCTCGACGCCTGAGCGAATCGCTTTAATTGATTGACGACGATCGCTTCGATCGATAAAAATACAGCCCATCAATTCCATCCAACGCGGGATAATCGGGAATTTCTGTACTTCAATTTTCGAAATGAATGCCTTTGGTCGTTTCGTGGCCGTCAACATGATGGGAACGTCAAAGTTTCCTTGGTGGTTTGATACGTAGACGACCGGTTCATCCGGAATGTGATCCTGTCCATGGACCCGAATGTCGGCACCGGCAATTTTCAACAAGAATTGTGCCCATTTATAAGCGATGTCTTGTACATAGCGATAACGCTTTGGTGGATCGATTTTTTTCGCCTTCTGTAAAAATGGGACGGTGATCGGTAACACCGCAAAAAATGAGAAAAACCATACAGCTGTTCGAATCATTTTATTTTCTCCTCTCATAATGACAACAAGAAAGAGTCTTCTTCTCTTGACGAGAATCCGACCCTTCGGCATGAATCCTTATTCCCAAAAGCGAGAATCGCTCTCTTCTTCCTCTTCCTCAAGCTCGAACGTAATGCGTTTATTCACAGGATCGACGACGAAATAAGCGCCGTCTTGTTCAATACTTTTAATTTGCATGGCTTGGTCGTTCCCGATTTCAAGGGTGAGGCGGATGCGATTGTCGTTATCGACAAGTAAGATTCCATCTTCCTTTAACCAAAGCTCCATGACAGGTGAATAACGAAGTAGCCATTCATTCGATAACGGAATTTCATTCATACGATTGTGTGCCTCCTGCGATTATAAATCCAATGTACGTTGTCTGTTCCTTCATAGAATACCAAATGTGGAGAGGGAAGACGAGCGTTATGTAGAGCGTTTCCGTGTCGTCGAATGCATTCTGGCCACGACGCGTTTGATTCGTTTCTGGTTCCGTCTTTCCACAAAGAACTCGCTCGCTTGCATAAAGAGTTGTTTGAAAGAAGACAGTCCCATCGCAATTAAAACAGCAAATAGAAAAGTCCCAATCGGATCTTTATACAGTTCGGACTGGAACAAAAAAGCGAGGCCTGCAGTCGATAAGATGGTCGTAAGAAAATAGAAAATCATAGCGGAGTCTCCTTTTCTTATGTGGTAGTAAAGAAAAAGGCAAGGTCTTTTAATCGTATTCGACCTTTTGTAGGAAATTCCTGTTTGCGTTTGGCAAAGAAAAAACGCCTCCAGTAGCAAGGAAGACGTTTACTCTTGAGTCATATAAGTCGATGATGACGATACGTTTGTATCCACACCGTTTGAAAAAATGAAGCTGAGTGATGCGAGTAATGCGAAAAAGGCGACGAGTAGCCCTTTTGTAAAACGTTTTGCAAACGAACGAGACTGTATATCAAACATTTATTATCCCCCGATCAATCCTAAATGAAACCTTATCTATACTGGACACTTCCTATATAATAACGTTTTCAAAAATAGGATACTAGAAGAAAAAAAGACGTTCACAAAATTGTCACAAAATTTTAATAAATCATCTTCCTTCCATTTCTTGTGACGGGTTTCCCTTTTCACTTCACGTTCACAAATTCGTCACATTTATTCAAAATGTTGAAAGTGAACATGATATGATTAGGAACGTGTGTAGATAGGTATACTGACAGTAATAGATTAGAAAAGGATGTGGGTGTAATGGCATTGCGCGCAGGAGAAGTAGTAGACTTGGTCGCGGAACGTTCTGCTGATTTTGGAGTATTCATTAGTAACGGTCGCGAAGAGGTACTCCTTCATCGAAAAGAACAGACGGAAGAAGTGACGGTCGGTCAAACGGTTCGTGTCTTTTTATATCATGACTCAGAAGGGCGTCTCGCATCAACGATGACGATTCCGACGGTCTCTTTCGATGAGTATGAATGGTGTGAAGTGACTGGCGTTCGATATAACACAGGTGTCTTCGTCAATATCGGGATTCAAAAAGATGTTCTCGTCTCGATGGACGACTTACCAGAGAACCGGTCATATTGGCCGCAAGCGGGAGATCAATTGTGTATTCGTTTGAAATATGACCAAAAAGGACGTTTGCTTGGGGATCCGGCACCTTACGCATACTTGAACTTGTTGGCACGTCCATCGAAAGAAGAATGGAACAACCAAGATGTTCAAGCGACTGTCGTCAATAAACGTGAAGTTGGCGTCAACGTGTGGGTCGAAGGAGAATCACTCGGTTTCTTACACGAAGCAGAAATGACACGTTGGCCACGTCTCGGTGAACAATTGACGGTTCGAGTGACCCAAGTGAAACAAGATGGAACGGTTCTTGTTTCCATGAAACCACGTGCCTATGAGGCGATTGATGGCGATGCGGCGAGCGTCCTCTCATACATCGAGGAACGTGGTGGCCAAATGCCGTACGGTGACAAGACGGCTCCTGACGTCATCGACCGTGAGTTCGGGATGAGCAAAGCCGCGTTTAAACGGGCGCTCGGAAAACTACTAAAAGAAAAGCAAGTTGAAAAGCTCGACAACGGCTACAAATTGAAATAAGATAACTCATGTTCGGATGACATGAAAAAGTTTGAAAATGTATTTCTTTCATTTTAGGAATAAATACGTTATAGTTAATAAAGTTGACTATGAGGAAACATTGAGAAAACGTCTGTAGATCTGTCAAACTGAACTCAGACGTTTTTTGTATGAACAAAGGAGAATATAATTTGACAAAATTCCAAGATTTACAATTAAGTGAAGCGTTAGTAAAAGGTGTACACAAAATGGGCTTCGAGGAAGCTACACCGATCCAAGCTGAGACAATTCCTGTCGCACTCACAGGAGTGGACGTATTAGGACAAGCACAAACAGGTACAGGGAAAACAGCAGCTTTCGGTATTCCGACAATTGAGCGAATCGATTCAAAGGCACGTCAAGTCCAAGCACTCGTTCTTGCACCGACACGTGAACTTGCGATTCAAGTTGCAGAAGAATTAAACAAAATCGGAGAAACAAAGCGCGTATACGCACTTCCCGTTTACGGTGGTCAGCAAATCGACCGTCAAATCCGTGGTTTGAAAAAGAACCCGCAAATCGTCGTTGCGACACCAGGACGTCTCATGGACCACATGAAACGTAAAACAATCAAACTTGATGACATTCAAACAGTCATCTTGGATGAAGCAGACGAAATGCTTAACATGGGCTTCGTTGAAGATATCGAAACGATTTTGGCAGGTCTTCCTGAAGAGCGCCAAACGCTTCTTTTCTCAGCGACGATGCCACCACAAATCAAAAAGATTGCAGAGCGTTTCATGAAGTCGCCGACAATCATCAAAGTCAAAGCGAAAGAAATGACAGTTGAGAACATCAACCAACAGTTCATCGAATTGCGCGAAGGTCAAAAATTCGATACGCTTTGCCGTTTGATCGACATCGACTCACCAGAACTCAGCATCATCTTCGCTCGTACGAAGAAACGTGTTGATGAAGTGACAGAAGCACTTATCAAGCGCGGATATACAGCAGATGGTCTTCACGGAGACTTGACGCAATCAAAACGTGACCAAGTGATTCGTCGTTTCAAAAACGGAACGATCGATATCTTAGTAGCGACTGACGTTGCTGCACGTGGACTTGATATTTCAGGTGTCACGCACGTTTACAACTTCGATGTACCACAAGACCCAGAGAGCTACGTACACCGTATCGGTCGTACAGGTCGCGCTGGTAAAACAGGTACTGCCCTCACATTCATCACACCACGTGAGTTTGGACAAGTAAAAGCAATCGAACGTGTAACGAACAAACGCATGAACCGTCGTCACGTACCGACAATCGCGGAAGTACTTGAAGGAAACCAAAAGCAAGCAGCTGAAGAGTTGATCGAACGCGTTCAAGCGGGCGACTTCAAAGCGTACACGCAACTTGCGACTGAACTTCTTGAAGAGTATGAAGCAGTTGAAATTCTCGCTGCAGCCCTTCGTGGATTGACGAAAGAGCCAGATTCAACACCTGTTGAAATCTCGTACGCTGAACCAGTTCGTGTCAAACGTCAAGGTGGCCGTGGTGGCGATCGCGGTGGATACCGTGGTCGTAACGACCGTCGTGGCGGTGGCCGTGGTGGCGATCGTCGTGGTGGACGCGGTGGCGAACGTCGTGATGGACGCAGTGGAGACCGTAAAGGATCATACCGTGGTGACGATCGTCGTCGCTCGGATGACCGTGGCCCACGCCGTCCGCGTGACTAATCATCGTGAAATGCCGCATTTCCTTAAGTGGATTTGCGGCTTTTTTTATTGTGTCGTGCTACACTAGTTGAGTAGAGATAGAAGGATGAGGTGTCAACGGATGGTGGAATTAAGTTTCGGTCTCCTTGTGCTATTTGGTTGTGTGCTCGCACTCAAACCAATCGTGTCAAAGACAGACCGTCCTAACTTTCGTTATATCCCCGTGGCGACATTGTTGTTTGGAGCGATGATTTTTTTAGTGTTAGCCATTGGAGTAGGCGGAAAGATGGGCATTGCATATGGCGTAATGAGTATCGCCTATTTTATTGCTTGTTTCGGTGCCTATATGTATGTACACACGCGAACGAGCTGATTGTAGCTCGTTTTCGCATTTAACGAAGAGGTGATGAGTTATGGATGCGGTAGAAGTGATGGTCCATCCTGAAGAAGTGATGGTGACGTATGAACCAATCCTTGGAGCGGCAACGTTTCAAGTGGAAGGCTATATGGTACATGGGCGATTCCGAGGCGAATCGTTGACACCATTTTTTTATGATGATGACGTTCCGCTCGAGTATCAGTTAGACATCGCCCAACGGATGGAGCAATTGGCAGCAGCACAACTTCGAGACGCCAAGCCATTCGTCACATTCAGATGTCGATCGGAATGGATTCTTGAAGAAGGGGGAGAAGCTTTTTTAGCTCCTCTGCGCGAATTGAATTTCCCGTTACATCGTATTTATGTGACGCTTCAAGGGACGGATCTGGTTGATGTTCCTCGCCTATCGCGTGTCATTCAGTACTATCGGTCGTACGGGCTGAAAATCGCACTAGACTTCGCAGAGTCGACGAGTATCGAGGACATTATGACACTTGCTCCAGAATTGTTGCTTGTCGACCTCGGTACGATGATTGAGAAAAAGACGTTGTCGGTCACGTATCCGAACATGCTTCAAACGATGGAATATATCGCATCGAAGCTCGGGGCACCGCTTCTGTACAAATCAATCAACCATATCGGACAGCTTCGTTATGCTTGGCAACACGGCGGTCGCTATTACATGGGTGGTTTGCTTGGGTTAGAAGACGAGATTCCACAACGAGAAATCAAAGGAATGGGTGTCTTGGCACAAGAAGTGCCTTCTTTCTTTTTACATGACCAGAAGCGATTGAATCGTTTATACGAACTTGAGTTTGAGTTACATCGTCGAATCGGAGAACTCGTTCAATCCGGTAAATGGTCGAGAGATAAGAAAGACGAGTGGATTCAATACATCGCACCGAAGCTCGAGGAAGTGTTTGTCCGTTACTATTTGACGGATAAGACAGGGTTTCAGACGAGTGCAAACGTCTACTGTGTGAACGGAGAATGGCGTGTCGATAATACGTATCGGGGTTACAACTGGAGTTTCCGTCCATATTTCATTCAAACGATGGCGGCCATGGACGTTCGAGGACGTGGTTATTTATCAGGAGACTATCGTGATTTCAGTTCAAACGAAGTGACGCGTACGTTCAGCTATCCGTTACCCGACGGCATGTTCTTGTTCGCCGACATATCCGAAGAATATTTGTACCAGAATCGATTATTAGACTGAAAGGAAGAGTTATGATGTTAGATTATGATTACGATGCGTTACGCGAAATCGGTCGAATCGTCGCACTTGCACGAGATGAGATGGCGAAAGCCGTCAAACCGGGCATGACGACAAAAGAATTGGATGCGATTGGGCAACGTATTTTAGAAGAAGAGGGTGCGGCTTCTGCACCGATTACGATGTATGAATTCCCAGGGTACACGTGTATCTCACTCAATGACGTCGCCGCCCACGGGATTCCTGGAGAGGAAGTCATTCAAGAAGGCGATATCGTCAACGTTGACGTCTCGGCTGTGAAGGATGGCTATTATGCCGATACAGGTCGTACGGTCATTGCTGGGGAAGCAAAATCACCTCAACATGAACGATTGGTCGAAGTGTCGTTGACGTCGCTCGAAGCCGGTCTCAGCAAAGTCAAAGCGGGCGTGAAAGTCAACCAAATCGGGAAAGCCATTTATTCGGACGCGAGAAAGAATGGATTCACGGTCATCCGTAACTTGGCCGGACACGGACTCGGTCGGACGTTACACGGAGAGCCGGAGACGATTTCAAACTACTACAGCCGCGAAGAGAATCAGCTCTTAAAAGCTGGGCAAGTGATTGCGGTCGAAACATTCATCTCGACGAAAGACGAAATCGTCTATCAGTCAGAAGAAGACGGATGGACACTCTTCACACCGAATAAGAGCCTCGTCTCACAGTTCGAACATACAGTCATCGTCACAGAAGATGGATATGAAGTGTTAACGGGATCGTTCCGTTAATGTAAAGAAGGTGTGGTTCTCGTGAACCGCACCTTTTCTGTATTCATTTTTCGAGAGCTTTGCGCACGGCTGCTGTCGCGTGAAGATACGTTGTATCAAAGAGTGGGATGGACACATGTTGTTGCTGAATCAACAGGGGGATTTCCGTACATCCGAGAATGACACCTTCTGCTCCATCGGCTTGCAGCGATTCAATGATGCGCGTATAAGCGAGACGACTTGCTTCTGTTATGATTCCGAAAATCAGCTCATCATAAATGATGTCGTGTATGCATTGGCGATCTTCTTCATTTGGAATCATTAGTTCGATTTCATACCACTCTTTCAGCAAGTCGCGGTAGAATGAACTTTCCATTGTGAATCGTGTACCGAGAAGCGCCACTTTTTTTAGATTTTCCTGTTTGATGGCATGTCCCGTGACATCTGCGATATGCAAGACGGGCAGGGAAGTGGCGGCTTCAATGGAAGGCGCTACAAGATGCATCGTGTTCGTACAAATCACAATGAGATTGGCTCCTGCCTTTTTAAGGTTCATAGCCTCTTCTACCATGATACGCGTCAATTCATCCCATTTTCCTTCGTGCTGTAATCGTTCAATCTGTTGGAAATCAAACGAGTACAACAGACAGTTGGCAGAATGTGTCCCACCTAATATCGTTTTCACTTCTTCGTTCATCATTCGGTAATACTCGAGTGAGGACTCCCAACTCATTCCGCCTAACATTCCGATTTTCTTCATAATGACTCCTTTAAAAAACGCCTAAGCTAGCGAGATATTTGTTTCTCTCAGCTGTTCAATCACATCCCAGTCTGGTTGTACTGAGTCCGGAAGCGTCAATTTCCCATTCTCGACCTCAAGCGGTGTATCGAGCAAATCTTGCTCGAAGTAAGCGCTCGTCCCAGACATGTCCGCCGGAAAGCTCGCGCCGCTGAGCGAAGCGAATAATAGGGTATGATACCTTCCGATCCCTGATTCATACATTCCACCGACCCAGTACGGCGTTCCGTGTTTCCGAATGTGTAACGCCTCACTGAAACCACCGACACGTGCCGGCTTAATATTGACGATTTTACCCGCGCCGAGTTGCGTCATCGTCTCTACATCGTCGTAAGACGTAATCGACTCATCGAGGCAGATCGGTGTCTTGAGTTTTTGTTGAAGAGTCGCCGATTTGGCGAACTGGCGGCTCGGATACGGTTGTTCAATCATCAATAACCGATGGGCGTCGATTTGTTCGAACCATTCTATCGGTTGATCGGACGCGCTTCCGTTTAAGTCGATCATGAGCGGCGCATCTGGAAAGACGGCTCGGATTTCGCGTAGTGCCGGGAGTAATTCATTAGGGGAGGCTTTCAATTTGATTCGCTCGAAACCATCGGCTAGCGCCGCTTCAATCGAGTTCATCGTCTGATGGAGTAGCCCAATCCCGATCGTTCTACCGCAGGAGACGGTATCCCCGGCCTTCATATACGACTTAAGTGACATGTTCGCGCGTGCTGCTTCAATCTCCCATAATGCACTTTCCCACATCGCTTTCGCCATTCGTTGACCGATTATCGATGAGACGAGGGTCGGAAACACGTCCGTCGTGACCGTCATGCCCTTTAATAGATGAAGAATCAATTTTGATGTATCAATCATGGACTGGGTCGTTTCTTCCGTGTACCAAGGTGCCTCAAAGGCGACACCTTCGCCATATCCAACGACACCATCTACGGTTTCAAGTCGAAGGATGAGTGTTCGTCTCACCGACAAGACGGCGTGCGCCGTTACGATGGGGTGTTTAAATGTTAAAGGGACAATCGAAAGGTCAGCACGTTTGATCATGGCAGTAGCTCCTTTAAGCGATGACGCATTAATTTTCCGTTCGCGTTTCGAGGTAGGTCCTCTACGTGATGAATCGCAAGCGGATGTTTATACTTGGCTAACTGGGAATCGAGGATTGCCTGCATCTCCGTCGGGTCATATGATCCGACGACGAAGGCGAGCGGGACTTCTCCCCAGGTCGGGTGTGCTTGTTTCGTAACCCCAACATCTCGGACACCGGCACATCGTAACATCGCAGCCTCGATTTCAGCAGGGTATACGTTTTCACCACCAGAAATAATGAGGTCGCTTCGGCGATCGTGTACATATAAATACCCGTCTTTCATCGTTCCGAGATCACCCGTTTTCCAGTAACCGTCTGGTGTCCAGGCGTCTGATTCGGGTTGTTCGAAGTACCCACTCGTCACAGTTGGTCCTTTTACCTCAATCTCCCCGTCCTGACTGATTCGGATTACGGTCGGTGCGATGGATCTCCCGCTCGAACCGATATGTGAGAGCGCTTCGCTTGGAAGTAGCGTGGCGACTTGAGAACACGTTTCGGTCATCCCATATGTTTGAGCGACCGGTAACTGTCGTCGCTCTGCTTCTTCTAGTAACGGACGAGGGACAGGCCCACCTCCGACGAGCAAGGTGCGAAGACTGTGTTTTTCTAGCCCGGCATCCAGCAGTCGCTGAAGCATGATAGAGACGAGTGACAACTGAGTAATGCCTTCAGTTTCAATTAAATAAAGGGTGCGGTCGACATCAAAACGTGGCTCAACATAAAGCGTCGAACCGATGATTGCACTCCGATACACTTGAGAAAGTCCACTCATATGGAAGAGTGGCGTCACCGTAAGCATTCGGTCAGATGGACGATAGTTTAGATGCGCTTCGGCAGCACGTGCGCTTGCGAGATGATTTCCATACGTCTGTTGTACAGCCTTGGCCCGCCCCGTCGTACCAGACGTAAACATGAGAGACATCGTGTCATTTTCTTTCCACTCATGTGTCACCGTGAAACATGATCGCGCCCGACGTGTCACGAAACGTTGTGTGACCGGCAAATCGATCTCGTCATCGACGAGAAGCAAATCAACTCTTACTTTGTTTAACTGAGTGCGTACTTCCTCTTCGGTCAAGCGTGTGTTGATTGGAACGAGTACTTTGCCGAGCAGATGCACCGCATGGACGGTGATGATATAGTCTTTGCTGTTTTTAGCGAATATGCCAATCTTTTCGGCAGTGGGTGTCTGTTCATGGATGTATTGGGCAAGTTGCAGGCTCTCGGTACGTAACGCTTCCCACGTCAGTCTTTCCTCGCGTGTCACGAGTGCGATCTGTGATGCCGGATGTTGTTCAATCCATTCATACATGTCTGTAACCTCCAAAAAAAGAGTAGCGGAATCGCTACTCTCTCAACAAAATTAAGGGAAACGTGGGAATTGACCGAAGTCAGGGTCACGTTTTTCTTTGAACGCATCGCGTCCTTCTTTCGCTTCATCGGTTGTGTAGTAGAGAAGCGTTGCGTCTCCAGCGAGTTGCTGAAGTCCAGCAAGACCGTCTGTGTCCGCGTTCATTGCTGCTTTCAAGAAGCGAAGTGCAGTCGGTGAGTGCTGTAAGATTTCTTGGCACCACTTGACTGTTTCTGCTTCAAGTTGATCGAGAGGGACGACTGTGTTGACGAGTCCCATTTCGAGTGCTTCTTGTGCATCGTACTGGCGGCAAAGGTACCAGATTTCACGAGCTTTCTTATGACCGATAATGCGTGCTAAGTAACCAGAACCATATCCTGCATCGAACGAACCAACTTTAGGACCTGTTTGTCCGAAGCGAGCGTTGTCCGCTGCGATTGTTAAGTCACATACGACGTGAAGGACATGTCCTCCGCCGATTGCAAAACCTGCGACCATGGCAATGACCGGTTTTGGAATGACGCGAATGAGGCGTTGAAGGTCGAGGACGTTCAAGCGCGGGATTTCATCTTCCCCGACGTATCCGCCATGCCCACGAACTTTTTGGTCTCCACCTGAACAGAATGCCTTTTCGCCTTCACCCGTCAAGATGATGACGCCGACTTCTTTATCGTCGCGTGCGCGTGCGAATGCATCAATCAATTCATTGACCGTCAACGGACGGAACGCGTTGCGTACCTCTGGACGGTTGATGGTGATTTTAGCAATCCCATTCCATGTTTCATATTTAATGTCTTCATACGTACGGACCGATGTCCAGTTCGCTACTGATTCCATTTTAAATACCCCCTAAAATCAATTTCTTTATTATTGTACCAAACTCTGGTGCATTCTCGATATGAGGAGCATGCCCCGCATCTGAAATTTCATAGATTTTAATATCAGACCGTTCTTTCTGCATGTCTCGTGCAATCGCTTTGAACTTAGAATCTTCTGCCCCGACAATCAAATCGACGTGGGGAAGGCGGTGCAATGCACCCCAGAGCGAAGGCATATGACCTGTACCGATGGCGCGCAAACTGTTCGCAAGAGCAGTCGGATGTTGTGCGAGTCGGTCCTTCCTAAGTGATTGTTTCATCTCTTCAGTTTGTCGCCAAAGTGGAAGGTTCTCCCATCGCTTGACGAATGCGGAGAGTCCTTCGGTTTCGATGAATCGGGCAAGTTCTTCGTCTTGACGTCGACGTGCTGTCCGTTCTTTAGAAGATCGGAGACCGGGTGTCGTGCTGACCCCGATGACATGTTCGACGCGTTTGTCGCACGCGGCGAGTGTCAATCCGATTCGACCGCCGAGTGAATAACCGACGACTGTCCAAGGACGATCGTCTAAATCGAGTAGGCGTGAAAGATCCTTCACTTGTTGACTCATCGTCGAACGAGTGACGGGAGGGCGTTCCGTTGCGCCATGTTGCAATAATGAAGGTGACACGAGTCGAACCGGTAAGCTAGGGAATGAATCGACCCATTGAGCATTTCCCGTGAACCCGTGTAAAAATAATACTGGTTTTCCTTCTCCTCGAATGCATACTTCATAGTCGACACCTCGCAACTCGACGATCATGCCTCATTCTCCGTGACGAGACGAGCGCAGACAGACTGCGTCCATCCTCGGTGAGTCGTCACGTTTTGCTCCCGATCCGATGGGAACTCAATCAAATGAATGCCGTCTTCAATCGCTTCTTGAATCTCCTGTGGTTGCTCAATCAGACGATAGGACAACCCGTAAGTCTCGGCAAACCCACGAATGTTCAAATTAAGCGGTGTCCCAAACAAATCTTCGAAAAGTTGGGTATCGACGGAAGCTTGCGGTAAAAAGGAGAAAATCCCTCCACCATTATTATTCGAAATCACGACTGAAAACTTCCCAGGATGATGTTTTAACAGTTGTAGGGCATTGCTATCATGGTAGAATGCCAAATCACCAATCAGTAGAGCGGCATGCGACGTGTCAAAACAGCTCCCGAGTGCGCTCGAAAGAACACCGTCAATCCCGTTGGCCCCCCGGTTTGCAAGAACTTGCACGCTCTTTCCGGCGGATAATGTCGTATCGACATCACGAATCGGCATACTGTTACTGACGAAGAGACGTTCGATGGACGTATCGAGTAATCGTTTCGTCAATTCAGCTTCTCCCTGAAGTGAAGGCTTCGCCACTTCCGTGACATCCTCGAAGAAACGTAGTCGTTCAACGTAACGTGGATCATTTGTTGATTCAATCAGTGGTAAAAAGTCGAGTGCGTCTCCGTAACAGATGGTTGCACGGCTACTTGGGTCACGATAAGAGCCCGGCTCTTCAATCACAACTAGTTCCGTCGCAGTCATCCACTGATTGAGTCGTTTTGAAACGGGAGCGGCACCGAATCGAATGAACACATCCGGTAACCAGTCGGCTTTGTGTTCACTTGCGAGCCACGTGTCGTAGTTCGTCAAGACACCGTCGAAACGACGCATGCCGCTGAGTGGATCCGCAAAGATCGGGATATTATGCTCGGTCGCTGATTTGTAAATGGCTTTTTGCCATGATATCGGTGTGTAAGGGCCGACAACGAATGCGAGTTGCTTTTGACTCGTACGTTCCAAAAAGATTTCCCGATCGATGTTTGTCGGGCGAACACGCTGTCTTTCCGGTATAGCGGGTTCACCTCTCAGCATCAGCTTCAACTGTTCAAGGTCTGGGAGTAGCGGTTCTCGGAACGGGACATTCAAGTGAACGGGTCCCATGGGTGACTGCATGGCAAGATTCGTGAAGCGAGTGACTGTCTGCTGCATGAACGGCAGCGTTGCTTCTTCAGGTACAGGTAAGTCGAGACTCGTCTTTACTTGTTCACCGTATAATCGGACTTGATTGATCGCTTGTGGTGCCCCGACGTTCCGAAGTTCATGTGGTCGATCGGTCGTCAAGACGATGAGCGGCAATTGCGAAATGAATGCCTCCGTCACCGCCGAGTAGTAATTTGTCGCAGCCGTACCGCTCGTGCAAATGAGTGCGACAGGACGGATAATGTCCGTCGATCGAGTCAATCCGAGAGCATAAAATGCAGCGGAGCGCTCATCGACGATGATGTGATGGCGGATTTGCGGGTGTAAATAAGCCGCTATCGCGAGTGGGGTCGAACGAGAACCCGGACTGATGACCACGTCGGTCACGCCAGATTCAACAAGTCGATTCACCATGGATGCTACCCAGTCGGTCAACATCTTATTCATGTAGGGTGCCTCCTTAATCGTGCGAATCAAACTGCAAAGCTTGTTTGATTGGACTCATTTTCATTTCGGTTTCTTCAAGCTCTTGCTCGAGAACCGAGTCTTTGACAATCCCGCCTCCTGCGTAAAGTGCGACGAACTGATGCTGGACGAGTGCCGAGCGGATGGCGACGACAAACTCGCCATCCCCATCGTTATCGACCCAGCCAAATGGAGAACCGTACCATCCACGGTCGAACCGCTCGATTTCACGAAGTAATCGGACCGATGTCCGCTTCGGTGAGCCACCAAGGGCTGGGGTTGGATGGAGTGCTTCCGCTAACGACAACAAGGAAGCGTTTGTTTCGAGTGTCGCCTGGATTGGAGTGTGCAGGTGAAACACCGACCGATTCGCAAGAATTTGCGGTGTCTCGCTCGTGTGAATCGGCGCGGTATAAGGTGTCAAAGCTTGCTTAATATCTTTTACGACGATTTGATGTTCTTCACGATTTTTCGCATCATGTAACAGTTGTTCCTTCGCAAGGTCGCTTTCGATTTCAGTCTGAGGGCGCTTGATGGTTCCGGCGATGGCAGCTGTATTCAGTCGCATCCCTTCTTTTTGAATCAATCGTTCAGGTGTCGCTCCGAAGAAGCCGATGTCACGTTTAGGTTGGTATAAGTAGATGTAACTCGACTCTTGATGGTCCGCCAAATGCTTCAAACTCTTAGCGAAAGGGAAAGCGTCATCGGAACGTTGATAAATTTCTTCTCGCGCGATGACGATTTTTTCGACTCGCTCTTCCTCGATCAACTGCTTGGCTTGCTGAAAACTTGATTTGTAATGTTCCACACCGTCTTTTACTTTCGAATAGGACGGTGTTGATTCTTCGGCCGGGCGTAGTGAGCTGAATTGCGCCAATTGATCGGCTAATTGAATTAAATACTGTTCGACCGATTGTTTCGAAGAGACAAGGGTCGCGACTGTCAATGTGTGTCGGTCTTTATAACGGCGGTATAAAAATTTTGGAACGACGAGCGATGCCTCCCCGAAGGCATCCCACATACTCTTTTGTGGACGCATGAACGTATCGAACGAAAAGCCAGCAAACGCATGAACGGTCGCATCGACATCTCGCCGATGAAGACTCCAATCGTACTGGAGTCGCTGAAATCGTTCGGGTCCAGAGGCACTCAAGACGAGCGCATCTCCGCAACCGAGCATTTCAAGTGTACGGTCCGGTGTCATGAAGTAATAGTGGGACGTATCCGTGTTCTGGATGATTTGAAACGCATCGAACGCCGAAATTTCCCATGTGTAGGATGCGAGCACAGGTCGTTGCCAAGCTCGTGCCCGTTTGTGGGCTTGCTCGATTCGTTGTTTTATATGTGTTTGAGTATCTGGCATGAAAGAAAAGCCTCCTCAATCCGATAGAATTCTCACTCTTTAGTGTATCATGAGTTCGCAATCCACTTGCCTATGAAATGCTTGAGAAATTGTAAGGAACGTGAGAGAGATGGCTAGCGTTGACAGATTTTTTCATCGAGACGTAAACTAACGAAGGGAGGGAACGAAATGAAACAGAAATCAAAAGGGGCATATTGGCGAATGATTCGCCCACATACCCTGACAGCAAGCTTTATTCCGGTCTTGCTCGGGACGTTCATCGTCCTCGATCAAACCGAACTGAAGTGGGGACTCTTTCTTGCGATGTTAGTCGCGTCAGTCCTCATTCAAATCGCAACGAACTTATTTAACGAGTACTATGACTATAAGCGAGGATTAGATCATGAAGGATCGATCGGGATTGGTGGGTCCATCGTGCGCGACGGGTTTACGCCAAATCAAATCCTGTCAATCGCCCTTGGCATGTATGCTGTCTCGGCGATACTCGGACTTTATATCGCAGCGTCAACGAGTTGGCACCTGCTTTGGGTCGGTGCGTTATCCATGCTCGTTGGATACTTGTACACGGGAGGTCCGTTACCGATTGCGTATACGCCGTTTGGTGAGATTGTTGCAGGTCTCTTCATGGGATATGTCATCATTGGAATCGCTGGCTATATTCAAATCAATACGGTGACGACGGAATTGTTGCTCGTGTCGTTCCCGATGGCCTTGTTGATTGGGGCAATCTTACTTGCGAACAATATTCGAGACTTAGATAACGATAAAGAGAACGGGCGAAAAACAATCGCGTGTCTAGTCGGTCATCGACGTGCCGTATATGTGCTCGCGGCATTCTTTATCGCCGCATTAGTCGGCATCATCGTCGCCGTCGTGTATTATGGAGTCACACCATGGGTCTTGCTATCACTATTCACCGTGCCGGTCATGGTTCGAGCGATTCAACGGTTTTGGCAAAAGGCCGAACCGGCCGAATTGATGCCTGCGATGGCGATGACGGCGAAGGTGAATACGTTGTTCGGGGCATGGATGGTCGTCGGACTCATTGTTTCAAGATTTGTGATGTGAGAAAAGGGGAGGCGTTAACGTGTCAGTCGTAAAAGAAATGCTTGAATTTAACAAACGTTTCGTAGAGGAAAAACAGTACGAGCCGTTCGTATCTGATAAATTTCCGGATAAGAAAATCGTGATTTTGACGTGTATGGATACACGTTTGACGGAACTGTTACCTCAAGCGCTAGGACTTAAGAACGGAGACGCTAAAATCATCAAAAATGCGGGAGCTGTCTTGTCGCATCCATTTGGTTCAGCCATGCGTTCGATTTTAGTCGCGCTTTATGCGCTAGGCGCGGAGGAAGTTGTCGTGGTCGGTCATTACGATTGTGGGATGGCGGCAATCGAGCCGTCTGTTGTGATTGAAGAGATGGAACGACGAGGAATCGATCCTCAGACGTTGAAGACGTTGAAATCGTCAGGGATGGATTTGGAGCAATGGCTACATGGATTTGATTCGGTCGAAGAGAACGTCGTTCATTCAATCAACTTAATCAACAATCATCCATTATTACCACCAGGCACGAATGTCCACGGGTTCGTGATTGACCCGGCGACAGGACGTCTTGACCCAGTAGAGGCATAAGGAAGGAGCGCGTTCAACTCGAACGTGCTCCTTTTTGTATTAGCCGTACGTATTTGTTGGGATGTCTTCGTAGTCATCCTCTTCTTGTTTTTGTTTCGCTTTCTTTTTGTTCTTCTTGAAGTCACGTTCATATTCTTGTTCACTTGGCGTTTTAAAGAAACGCATCCACGTCGCGTTAATTTCAGACCCGATGAGGATGATCATTCCCGTCAATTGTAACCAAAGCAACGTGACGATGATTCCACCAAGCGAGCCATAGGTCGAGTCGTAACTTCCGAAGTTTGAGACGTATAAGCTGAACCCAAAAGATACGAGCTGCCAACCGATGACACCGAAGATGGCTCCTGGTATCGTGCTCTTCCAGAATACGTGTTGCTGCGGTGAGACTTTATAAAAAATCGAAAGCGTCAAAATCAAGACGACTGTCGTCAAGACGTAGCGGAACACATTGATCATCATCTCTTCTGCCCCGGTAATGTTGACGGGTAAATATTCGGTGACGAACGAGATGATTTGCGCCCCAAACACGTTAGAGAGAATGAGAAGCAGCATCCCGATCCCGAGTAGAATCGTCAAACCAAGCGCTAATCCTTTTTTGACAAAGAAATTTCGTTCATTGTCCTCGCCATACGCGTGTAGGGAAGTCGTGATGAGTCGATCGACCCCTTTTGCGGCAGACCAAATGGCTAAAATCGCACCGAGCGATAAGAGACCGCCTCGGGGTTCCCCGATTGCGTCAAAGATACCCGTCAAAAACCCGGAAGCAGCGGAACCCGGCGCCAAATCGTTCAATTGGTTTTGAAACGAATCTTGTGAGATATCAAAAAATGATAAGAGTGCCAAAATGAAGATGATTCCGGGGAAAATCGATAAAAACCAAAAGAATGCGAGCGTGGCCCCGTAATCTTGTACATCATGCTCTTTAAAACGACGGAATAACTCTTTTCCAAACCCGAACCAATTCTTTTTTTCCTTTACTTCTGTCATTGCCATCATGAAACCCTCCTGACTCGGTCATTAAAAAAATGTTTCCCGAATTCGGTCGAGGATACACATGATTAATCCTCAGATAACGTCAAATCGTAAAAACGTGACTCATGCGAGGCGAGTTTTTCAGCGAGCGATGGAGGACGGACCGGAAGATGGGGTAACGCCGATCGCTTGATCCACATCGGGGTGTACGATCCGTTTGTCTGTTCTTCTTGGAATTCTTCACCCGTTCCGGTCCCGAATTCGCCACCCGTCATCTTCGCCCAATAGTAAGGGTTTAACTCGTTGTTAAAGGCAACATAGGCAGCAACCCCTTCTAACTCGACATGAACGCCGAGTTCTTCAAACGCTTCACGAACGGCTGTTTCTTCAGTCGTATGCCCATATTCTACTCCCCCTCCAGGGAATACATAATACAAGACATCTTCTTTTTCGCGGCGAATCAAAGCCACTTCATCTTGATCATTCATGAGAATGATTGCACTTCTTAATTTCGTTCGAACCACTGAGATCGTTCCTTTCATTCCTATAATTTTGCACAAAACGCATCGACGATTCGCCGATGCGTTCAACTCATTTTTGCGTAGGTTGTTCTAATGAATCATACATGTCTTGCGTCAATCCGTTCTCGTGTGACGCGATGACTTTTCCTGCGACACGCATCCCGAGACGAAGCGCATCTTCGATTGGATGCTGTTTCATCAGTTCTGAGATGACAGCGGAGAAGAATGAGTCACCGGCCCCAGTAGAGTCGGCCACTTTTACTTTCGTTGTTGGGACGTGACCTTGTTCATTCGTACGAAGGTCGACATAAACAGCCCCGAGCTCGCTCATCGTAACGATTGTGAGGGGTGCACCTTTCATGGCGAGTACTTCGGCGACGCGTAGTGCGTCATCCACCGTGACGATTGACATATCGGACAAGATTTCCGCTTCTTCGCGGCTACAGATGAATCCAGTGAAGCCTTGAAGTAAATGGCGGTTCCGTTCAATGACAGAAAGGTGGCCACACACACCGTATAGTGGCAAGTCCATCTCACGGCAAAGTTCAATCGTTTCGTTTAAGACGTTAACAGACAAGTCTAAGTCGATTGCGACCGCATCGCTCTCTTTAAAGACTGTGTCGATTCGGCGTAAAATCGCTTCTTCCATCCGTGCTTCGTCGGGTTGTTTCGAAATCGATGTTTGGAGGTCGCCATTGTTATCCATGACGGCGAGCCACATTCCCATTCCGTTATCGTCGAGCATATCGACACCATCGACATTGACCTGTAAACCACGCAACTCCTCGAGGACGCCGACCCCGATTTGGTCGTTCGTGACAGTTGAGACGAAGCGAACGTCGTTACCGAGTACACCTAAGTTTTGAGCAACGTTCCGACCTGTTCCGCCATTAGAGAAAGTGATGTCGCCAACATTTTTCGCATCTTTATGAAGCGGTGCGAAAGATGTTCCTTTAATATCGACAAACACTTTGCCGATGACTGCAATCGTATTCATATCATGTACCACCTTTAGCCAATCTTTCGATCTGTTTCAGTCCATTTAGACACATTGTTTCAATTATAACGAAATCGACATATCGTTTCAATCATCGATTCGATTTTGTCGAATCGGTTATTCCCATGAAGAGGTGAGAAGACGAAGTCCATTCAAGATGACTAGAATGGTAGAACCCTCGTGTCCGACGACCGCAAACGGCATGATGAGCAGTTCGAAAATGTTTGTGGCAATAAGGACGAGAATGACACCGAGCGCAAAGACGACGTTTTGTAGGACGATTCGGTTCAGCTTGCGTGATTGACGAATAGCGTCGCTCAAACGCATGAGGTCGTTTTTCATCAAGACGACGTCGGCTGTTTCAAGAGCGGCATCGGTTCCTTCACCCATCGCGATTCCGACATCAGCGGTCGCGAGGGCAGGTGCGTCATTGATGCCGTCGCCTATCATTCCAATTGAACCGTACTCTTCACGTAACGCTTTGATTTGTGAAACTTTTTCTTCTGGTAAACATTCGGCAATATAACGTGTCAATCCAGCTTCGTTTGCGATGGCACGAGCAGTCGCTTCATTATCTCCCGTAATCATGATTGTCGCGATTCCGAGGTCATTCAGACGCTTGATTGCTACTTTAGCCTCGGCCCGCAACGTGTCTCGGAGAGCATAGGCGCCGATTGTACGAGAATCATCACTAATAAAGACGAGTGTGTGACCGGCTTCTTTCAACCGCTCTACATCTTCTTTGAAGAAGTCACCACTTCGGTCAGCGAACTTCTGTTTACCGACGCGATATGTCGTCCCGTCAATTGTCGCCTCGATTCCGGAACCTGTGATGTCTTTAAAGTGCGTCATCTCTCCGGTATGTTTTCCGGTATAAGAGACAAGGGCCTCGGCGAGCGGATGCATCGAATGTTCTTCAATCAAACTGACGATTCGGTTGACTTCGACTTCCTGTAAATCAGGTGAGATGAGCGCTTCTTGGACGATTGGTTTCCCGATCGTGAGCGTTCCGGTTTTATCAAATGCGATTGCTTTCAACCGTCCCATGTTCTCGATATGAGCACCACCTTTGAACAGGATCCCGTGTTTCGCGGATGAGGCGATGGCTGCTAGGGCAGCAGGCGTGATGGCGGCAACAAGGGCACAAGGAGAAGCGACGACAAGTAAAATCATTCCGCGATAGATGCTCGTTTCGAGAGACCATGACGTGAAGAAGGGACCGAGCAGGATGATGGCTGCGACGGATAGAAGAACAACTTGTACATATCGCCCTTCGTAGCGGTCGATGAACTGCGCAGAAGGTGACTTTTCTTCCTGCGCTTGCTGGACCATTTGAATGATTTTTTGGAACAACGTCTCGGTTGCGAGTTTTGTCACTTCAATCGTCAAGACACCGTTTAAATTGACGCTTGATCCAAACACGTCATCTCCGATTTGTCGGTCAACCGGGACAGACTCTCCTGTAATAGCGGCTTCTTCGACAGATGCGCTTCCTTTCATGATTCGCCCGTCAACAGGGATGCGTTCGCCTGGGCGGACGTAAATCCGATCACCGACTTTCAGGTCGTCAATGTGCACAACTTCAAGTTTGTCAGAATCGGTTAAACGAGTTGCTTGTTCAGGTTGTAATTCCATCAATGATTCGAGTGCGCGCTCATTTTTATTCATCGTATACGTTTCGAGGGCACCCGATAGAGCAAAAATAAAGATTAAAATCGCACCTTCCATCCAATAGCCGATGGATGCGGCACCGATAGCGGCGATAATCATGAGTAGCTCTACGTTCAAAGACTTTGTTTCAATCGTGTCTGTGATTCCTTCTTTCGCTTTTGCGTATCCTCCGATGAAAAAAGCAGATAAGTAAAGCGTGACATGAATCCAAGGTGCTCCTTCTTGTGTTTCGGCGATATAAGCGAGTACAATCAATACACCGCTAATGAGCGCCATGATCAATTCGATATGTTCGTACCAGCTAGCCCGTTTGAATACGTGGCTTTTTTCGTGTGTAACCGATTGGACGTTCATAGAATCCCTTCTTTCTAATTGAGAATAAATCTCGATTAAATGATAATGATTGATGATGATTATCATCTTCAATTGGCTTAATATAAGGTTTTAGTCTTTAATTGACTCAATCCCTTTATTTATAATAATTATTATCTAGGTTCATTCTAACACGCTCATCAGTGACTCACAAATAAAAAGATTAAGGAGTTTTTGTGTCATGCAAAATATATTTCAACGCCCATGGACAGTGGCGTTTTTGGCGATTTTTAATACGTTGTTATGGGGCAGTGCCTTTCCGTTCATCAAACTGAGTTATGAGAAGTTGGATATTCAGTCGAACGAATATGGTCAACAGTTGTTGTTCGCAGGTGAGCGCTTCTTGCTTGCTGGGATCCTTCTACTCATCATCAGTCAGACGGTATTGAAACGTTCGATTCGATTGACGCCTAAGAAGTTTAAAGCGTATGCGCATCTCGGTTCTTTTTTAACGTTCCTTCAATATTTGTTCTTTTATGTCGGACTCTCAATTTCGACTGGCGTTCAAGGGTCAATCATTGCCGGATCGACATCGTTCTTCCAAATGGCGCTTGCACATATCCGCTATGACGATGATAAATTGAATCGTTTGAAAGGACTTGCTTTGACATTTGGCTTTTCTGGAATCGTGATTGCGAACTGGCCGGCAACTGGTACGGAGGTCGGTTTTGGATTGGGTGAGATCTTACTGATTTTAGCGATGGTCTCGGGTGCGTTTGGAAATTTGATTGCGAAGGATTATTCGAAAGAATATGATGTTGCCCCGATGACAGCTTGGGCGATGGTGATCGGTTCGATTGGATTGCTCATTATCGGCTATTTGTTAGACCCAAGTGGGATCTCGATGCCATACACCGGACAGACGATTGCCTTCCTCTTCTATTTAGCAATGTTGTCAGCGATTGGCTTCACACTCTGGAATACGTTGATGAAACATAATCCAGTCAGTCGGATTTCACTCTATATCTTCCTAGTTCCCTTATTTGGTGTCATGTTGTCAGGTATTTTACTTGGGGAGACCATACCGTGGAACGCGATTGTCGGACTCATTTTCGTTATCGTAGGGATTTATTTGTCTACTTATTTTCAAGGGAAGCGCGTGAAAAAACGAAGCGTGAGTCATTGAAAAAAGAGACGGAGTTGACGGAATTAAAATCCCGTGACAAAATAAATTAAAAATTCTGAATTTTAAGCTCGGAAATCGGTCTTCGTTTGTAAAGACTTACGTACGCAATCATTCAAAGGAAGGAGGAAAAACAATGACTAGAAATCGAATCGTCCGTAATATCCTCATCTCGCGTCAACCGAAAGATGAGTACGTCAAGTACGTGATGAAGTGCGTGAGTCAGAGTTTAAAAGAACGTCACGGTCCTGTGGCGACCCGCGCGACGAGACAAGGGGATGACATTCAGACGAGATGGCAGTTCGAAGATCGTGTCGTAGAGGTGACGTTGAAATCGGAAGTCCTCGCCTCGCTGGACACGGAGCCATTCGCACTAGATGAAGTGTTCATCCAGGCGTTGCAGTTAAACGATGAAGAGATGGATCGAGTTGTAGAGTAAAAGAGGCAGATGGTTCATAGGAACCATCTGCCTCTTTATATTATATATTGATCGGTTTTGACTTAGAGGTGAAGAGTCGCAAGGCGAGAATGCCTAAAATCAACGTATACATGAAGAAATAAACCTCTTTCGGAAGCGATAACCAATAGGCGCCAATCATTGGTCCTGAAATCGAGCCGATACTGAATGAGATGCTATACAGCATGTTACCAGTCGGGAGGAGGGAGCGAGGGAGCACCTCTGTCATGTGTGCTAGACCGAGTGAATACGTCGACCCTAACCCTGCGCCGGCAAGAGCGAACAGCACGAGTAGACCGACATAGTGATCGACGACAACATTCGCTAAAGCGAAGACAAGTGTACCGAACGCCAGAACGATTTGTAAAATTCGTTTCTTCCCATACAAGTCAGCGAGTCGACCGAGAGGGAGTTGAACGACGATCGACATGACGATGAACGTCGTAATCAGTGTACTCGTCTCCGCCAGGCTCATCCCGTTACGTGACGTAAAGATTGGGAAGTTGGCATTCAAGCTCGCTTCAAGAAATCCGTATGTAAACGCAGGGAGAAGCGTGTATCCCGCACTGACCAAAATCAACCGAATGCGTCCCTTCGAATCCGTCTTCACTTTCTCGATTTCAGGGAACTCATTCTCGACTTTAAAGACGAGCATCAATGAGGCAAGACAGAAAAAGACGATGATCAAAAACGGTAACCAAAACCATAAATCGACAAGTGGTGCAAGTAAAGGTCCGACGGCGAAACCTAGACTGAACGACATCCCATAATACGCCATCGCGCGACCGAGACTACGCTTATCCGTAGAAGATGTCACCCACACTTGTGAACCGTAGTGGAGGGCAGAGTCACCAAACCCGATAAAGAACCGCATCATCGCCCACACGAGTAAAGACGGCCAGATGGGCAAAGCGAAAGTCGCGAATGCGGTTAACACAATGCCGAGGACGATGGTCGGACGGAACCCGTATTTTCGGACGAAGCGCTCAAGGAGCGGCGCAGAAACGATTACCCCGACATAGAGCATCGTTGCATTCAATCCGTTCACCCAAGCAGGTGCTCCGTCACGTTCAATCAAAGTGGACAGGAGGGGAATGAGCGCACCTTGAATCAAGCCGGATATAAAGACAATCAATAGTAAAATCATAAAACGAAAGCGGAGCATGGATTCACCTCATGAAGTCAAAGTAAAAAGCCGAGAAGGTTCTCAGCTTTTCGTGTCGTCAATCGGTTGTGGAGAGTGATTCAAGTGAAGCAATTCATCATCCCAACTGCCTTGACTAAACATTTCATCATGCTCTACTTTGTCTGAAACGAATGCGGCTGTCAATAAGATGCTAAGCACACCACCAAAAATAATAATGGCCATGATTGTAATCATGAATACATAAATCGCTGTCATCTATACACACCTCGATTCAGTTAATATACAGAACATTTCCCGAATCGAAATAATTAAAACGAGGTAGCTTTACGGGATTGGAAATCGACTGTCGGATAATAGGCTTGTTTGACGAGTGCGTTCGGCCCGAGACATTTCACGGCAGGACAGTGACAAGAGAGTGTAGCATTCAATTGACTGTTCGTCCATGTATCGTAAGCTTCCTGGAAAGACGTGTCATATACCGTACCGAGTGTACCGAGCTCATCACCAAAATCGGTCACGATAATCTGACCATCGAAGATATTCGTGTTAAGGCGTGAACGGCCGTCCGGATCGTTTCGGACCGTCACGTTTTTTGTTTCATGAAGTCGTTTCAATAAAGCGCGATCTTCCGGCAAATCAGAACATGCATAGAATGGTAACGTGCCGAACAACATCCAGACGTTCTCGTCTCGGACATCGAGCAAGTCGTGAATTGCTTGTCGCGTATCCGCGAGTGACGCAGATTCGAGTGCGCTAGCGAAATCTGCGGGGTACATTGGGTGCACCTCATGACGTTGGCAACCGAGTGAGACGATTTCTTCATGAATTTCTTTTAAATGCGGAATCGTTCGTTTGTTAATCATTGTTTCTGCTGACACGATGATCCCTTCAGCGGTAAGGGCGCGGGCGTTATCTTTCATCGTTTGGAGCATTTTTAACCGGGCCTCTTCACTCGGTTTCCGGTCCATCATTGCAAATCCACCTTCAAGGAAATCGGCATCGGTGCCCCAGTTATGCGAAATGTGCAAAACGTCCAAGTAAGGGGTAATAAGATGATAGCGAGATAACGGTAACGTCAAGTTCGAGTTGATTTGCGTACGTGCCCCGCGTTCTTTCGCATAACGTAACAGCGGGACGACATAGTTTCGAACCGATTTCATCGATAACATCGGCTCGCCACCTGTGATGGAGAAAGCGCGTAAATGTTCGATTTCATCTAACCGTTGAATCAACAGTTCGAGCGGCACTTCCGGTTCTTCCGTTTGGTCGAGCATATAACCGACCGCACAGTGCTCGCAGCGCATGTTACACAATTTTGTTGTGGTTACTTCGACGTTGGATAAGACGAGTCGACCATGTTCCACTTGGTCGAGATAGGCTTCCCAAGGGTCGAAGGTTGGGGAGATGTTTTGCATGTGGATTCCACCTTTTCATCAAGTTACACGAAATAGTATGCTATAATAGCAACTCTTTGTCACGAACCAAAGGAGCGATTACAAGATGGGTAAATCACGTACAGATACCGCCGGAAAGATGAACGTCCTAAAATCGAGAACGGAATTGCTATGTCTATCGGTCAATACGCTAGATGAGCATACGACACCTGAAGATTTACATCGCCTGTTAGCCGACATTGATTCGTTGCGCGCCAAAGTTGTGCGTTACGCCAAAGACCTAGAACAATCGTCTCGAAAGGATGAATCAGATTGAAATTAATCACAGGAGATTTTAAAGATGTCACAGTCGAACGACTTGGCATTAATGGAGAAGGCATTGCGACAATTAATCGCATGGTTATCTTCATTCCGAACTTATTGCCGGGAGAACGAGCAAAAGTCGAAATCACACGTGTCGAAAAAAACTATGCGGAGGCACGTGTCGTCAAACGCGATAACGACTCAAAAGATCGCGTCAAAGCACCTTGTCCGATTTACGACGAGTGCGGTGGATGTCAAATCCAACATATGAGTTCACGTCTGCAGATGGAGTATAAGGAAGAAATCGTCCGAAACGCTTTCCGTCAAAAGACAAAACTCAACGTGGACAAATCGGATATCCGTCCGACAATCGGCATGGATGATCCATGGTATTACCGCAATAAATCACAGTTCCCGCTCGGTACACGCCGTGGGGAAATCGTGTCCGGTCTTTACAAGCCGAATTCGAACCATCTCGTACCAATCGAGCACTGTATGGTTCAACAACGTGACACGACAAACATCAACAATGCGATTGTCCGTATTTTAAACGAACTCGACATTCCCGTCTACGATGCACGTCGTGACACAGGTTATGCTCGGACGGTCGTCGTTCGCTCAGGTTACAAGACGAATGACGTTCAAGTCGTTTTGGTCGTCGGACATGAAGATGTTCCGGACTTGGATGAATTAAGTGACCGAATCATGGAATTGCCAAACGTCGTCTCATTCCATATCAACATCAACGCGAATCGTTCAGGTGTGATTTTTGGTTATCGGACAGTCCATATCGCAGGACAAGAGAAGATGGATGAACAACTTGATGATGTGCATTATCATCTGTCACCACGTGCATTCTTCCAATTGAACCCGGCGCAAACTGAAAAAATGTATCGCGAAGTCGTTGAAGCGGCAGGACTCACGGGTGAGGAACGTGTCATCGATGCTTATGCAGGTGTCGGTTCAATCGGTCTTTGGTTGGCACCGTATGCGAAAGAAATTCGCGGGATGGAAGTCGTCCCCGAAGCGGTCGAAGATGCGAATGACCATATGCGTGAAAACGGCTATAACCATGTCACGTATGTCGAAGGACGTGCCGAGCACTGGATCCCTCGTTGGGTGAAAGATGGCTGGATTCCAGATGTCGTGGTCGTCGATCCGCCACGAACAGGGATGGATCATCAATTGATCAACTCGATTATTTCATCGAAGACGAAACGAATCGTTTACGTATCATGTAACCCGCAAACGCTCGCGCGAGATGCCGATCAGTTGATGAAAGCGGGATACAAGGTCAATTACGTTCAGCCGTATGATATGTTCCCGCAGACGTCTCACGTTGAATCGGTCGTCGTGTTCGAGAAAAAGAAAAAGAAAAAATATTGACGAGTCGGTAAAAAGACTTGTCACGTAAGCGTTTTCACGTTATAGTTCAGATGTCAGACTTCTTCTCAAATTTAGAAGTGGAGGAACATCCAATGATTTCACAAGAACGCGTACAAGAACTCGTGCATAAAGCCATTGAAGCGCGCAAACGCGCCTATACACCGTATTCAAAATTTAACGTCGGAGCCGTCGTCATCGATGCATCTGGTAAAGAGATTACGGGATGTAACGTAGAGAACGCCTCGTACGGACTTTCGATGTGTGCCGAACGGACAGCCATCTTTAAAGCTGTCTCGGAAGGTAGTGACTCGATTGAGACGGTCGTTGTTGTCGGCGATACAGAAGGTCCGATTTCACCGTGTGGAGCGTGCCGTCAAGTCATCGCCGAATTCGCAGGAGAGGATTTTACCTTAATCCTTGCGAACTTGAACGGTGAAACAAAAGTGATGACAAAAGAAGAAATGTTGCCTTACGGATTTTCACCGAAGGACTTAACGTAACAAGCTGCGGACGATTGTCCGCAGCTTGTTTATTCGTCTTTATATTTCTTTTCACTCGCCGATTCATCTTTGGAGTGACGTTTGTTCTTCTCATCCTTCACCCGTTCATTCAATTCCTCGACGGGAATCGGGTCGACGGTTTGCATGCCGTCCTCGTCAAAAATACTCTCTTTGTCCGTATCGACAGCGTCTGGGTTATCAAACGGACGTTTCGACGTAGGTCGTTTCTTTTCCATCCAATCGCCTCCTTCTCACTACAAATTCCACTCCTTGAAAAGTTGTAAACGTTTTCGGTTTGGGTTTTAAGATGATCAAATGGTGGAATGAAGATTTCATAGTGAAGGAGGGGACAGGATGGATCGTAAAGTATTGATGGGGATTGTACTCGGTGTTGCAGGCGCAGCACTCGTTGCACCGAAAGTGGCGGCATTGCTTTCGCAACGTGAGGAAGAAGATACGTGGCAGAAGATGGACGAGCGGGAGAGCGTCGATGCGGATCAGGATGAAGCGGAGCAAGGTCTCACGCAACTCGATTCGAGTCATCGTGCCGAATGGCAAGCGAACGGATACCCGCAGACACATGCAGAACGAGAGCGACTCGAGCAAGAGTCGGTCGATCAATATAAAGGGAAAGACATTTAAAAGGCAGCCGCGAGGCTGCCTTTTTACATATCGAACGCTTCTTCTGGTAAGAGAGGTAAGCCGACCGTAACCGTCGTCCCTTGCCCAACTTCTGAGCTGAAGTGAAGCGATCCTTCATGTCGTTCGATAATATGTTTCGCGATGGCGAGCCCGAGACCGGTGCCGCCATCTTTTCTTGTCCGTGATTTATTGACGCGATAGAAACGCTCCGTCAATTTATCCAGATCTTCTTTCGGAATGCCTCGACCTTCATCGCGTATTTCTGTGATCGCATAGTTTGTCTCGGCGAATGTCTTCACATAAATCGTTTTGCCCGCCTCGGTGTAGCGGAGTGCATTATCGAGAAGGTTACCGATGACTTGTTCGAGTCGGTCATGGTCGCCAAGAATGATCAAGTCGAAGTCTAAATCGGATTCGATTGTCACTCCTTTTGCCCGGGCAATCGGTTCGAGTCGATAAAGGACATCTTCAAGCACTTGCGAATACACGACGGGTTCTTTTGTCATCGGATACGAATCGCGCTCTAGCTGTGCGAGGTCGAGTAAGTCCGTGACGAGACGTTGAAGACGGTTCGTCTCGTTTTCGATGATGTCGTAATATTGCGCCCGTGTTTTTTCATCCAACGTGTCATCTTGAAGCATCTCCGTGTACCCACGAATGTAGGATAGTGGGGTACGGAGTTCGTGACTGACGTTCGCGAGAAACTCTTTTCGCTGTTCTTCGACGAGTCCGAGTGACTCCGCCATCGAGTTGAGGGTATCCGCCAACTCGCCGATCTCATCATCATACACAATCGGGATGCGGTGTGAGAAATCACCTTGCGCATACACTTGTGAGGCGCGTTTCATCTGGATGAGCGGCTGGATGATCGTATCGATAATCTGTTTACCGAAAAGGAGCAAGTTCACGATCATGAGGATGAGTAAGAACGTGATCATGAGCCGAATCGGTTGGAACGGTTCGCTGATTTTACTGAGTTCCATATAGAGGATGAGCGCATTGTCGAGCTCCCCGTCGCGTATGAGCGGGAAGGCGGTCATTAAAATATCGACGTCCTCGGTCGGATGCTTCCGTGTGACAGAAATTGCATATCCACCTTGGAGACGCTCGAGATCTTGTTGTCGTAGGAACGTCTTACCGGAGCCGAGTGTATCTTCTCGAACGGAGGAAAGGAATACTTTCGTTTCGGTCAGTTCGTTCGTATACGTCATACTGTCAGCAAAAGCGTCAGAGAAACCGTCGGCCTTATAGATTGTGACGAGTTTCTCTCCGCGATTGATGAGCAGTTCTTCTTGCGTTTGAATATAGAACTTGTCGTACAGATAAAACGTCATGATGAGAAACACGAACGCTGAGAAGAGGCTGGCTGTCCAGATGGTAATCCAAATCCGCTTCCTGATCGTGTATCGTTTCATCCGTTTGCCTCGAATTTGTAGCCAATCCCCCAAACGGTCTGGATATAACCGCCCGCCTCTCCGAGTTTCAGGCGCAGCGTCTTAATGTGAGTATCGACCGTGCGAAGGTTCCCGTGGTACTCGGTCCCCCAAATTTGATCGAGCAATTGCTCACGAGAGAATACTTTCTCGTCGTTCGTGATGAACAGATAGAGTAAATCAAACTCTTTTCGTGTCAAGTTGACGGTCTTCCCTTTCACACTGACGGCACGTCCTTCGATATCAATCGAGAGGATTCCGACATCAAACGTCGCCTCTTGTTCTTTCGAGAAGCTGTGCGTACGACGGAGCGTCGCTTCGATTCGTGCGAGTAACTCGCGTGGGCTAAACGGTTTCGTGATGTAATCGTCTGCCCCGATTTTCAGGCCGTGAATGCGGTCGAGCTCTTCTGAGCGTGCCGTCAACAAGATGATGGGTACGTTTGAGAACTCACGGATGCGCATGCAGGCCGTCAATCCGTCGAGTTCTGGCATCATCACGTCAAGTAAGACGAGATGGAACGTCTCTTCTTTCAAGCGTTCAATCGCTTCAAGGCCGTTTGAGGCGGTGACCGTCTCATACCCTTCTTTTTCTAAATTTGATACAAGCAAATCGCGCATTTGTTCTTCGTCGTCGGTCACGAGGATACGAAACATTGATTCTGACATATGCCATTCTCCTTTGCAAAACGGTTAACGGGAGTTGTGATAAATCCCTCATACTTCTATCATACCTATCTCTTCGAATTAGAACAGATTTATTCGGCTCCGACAAGTTCCCTCCATCAAATCCACACAAAAACGCCACAAAAAAGCCAATTCTTTGACAGAATTGGCTCATGCTTCGAGTTGTGCCTCGTATGGCACTTCGTATTCCGGGACGTGCAGGGCATGCAAGTACAATTGGAAGCTCGACTTGGATACCTCGTATAAAACATACTCCACGTCACCTTGGTTGATCTCCGCGAGCAGTTCGGAGCGGATCTCGTTCGCGCAAAACGCGTACGGGAGCTTCTCTGCTGCCGCAATCGATCGTTCATTCGATTTACGGATTTTTAAAAATACGCTCTCAATATCAAGCTCGAAGAACAGTTCTGAGAAGAACGCCTCTTTCGCCACTTGATTATAACCTTTGCCGTGATACGGCTTGCCAAGCCACGTGCCGAGGAATCCATAGCCGGATTCGACATCGAACAAGCTGATCGTCCCAATCGGGGTGCCATACTCGTTCGTGATGGTACGTGAGATGATATTTCCTTGCTCTTCTAGCTCGATGATTTGCTTCGTGCTAAATAAAAATTCGTCAAAATGGACCGTCTTTTGACGGACATACGGAAAGACATCTGGGTGTTGCATCAGTTCGAACAACTCCGCGCAGTCGGTGAGCTCACGAAATTTGAGCACCTTTACATTCCTCCTCCTATTTCAGACCGCTGAAGAATAGTCGTAACGAAAGCATACTTCTGGCTTCGCTGTTCGAACCGCCTTGGCTGCTTTATGAAGTTACAAGATAATTTTATATAGTATTTTTAAAAAAGCAAGTAAATTATGCGTAAAAACCCTTATGAAAAATAATGAAAATTACTCGACCTCATGATGGGTTTCAGCACGGTCCGTTTTGTACACGACTTCACCGTTCACAATGGTCATAATCGGCTTCGATAAGTAGTCGAGCGGGAAGTGACTCCAAAGCACCAAATCGGCATCTTTTCCGACTTCGAGAGAGCCGATTCGGTCGGCGACACCTAGTGATTCAGCCGGATTGATGGTGATCCCGCGTAACGCGATGTCGACAGGCAGTCCTTCACGTGCTGCAAGTCCGGCGCACAAGTTCAAATATTGGACCGGCGTGTACGGATGGTCGGTCGTGATGGAGACGATCATGCCGTGCTCATGGAGAATGCGATACGTCTCCCACGTCTTGTTCTGAAGCTCGATTTTAGATTTTCGAGTAAATGTCGGTCCGACGGTGACATGTTTCACACCGAGTTCTTGTAATTTTTCAACGACGAGATGACCTTCTGTACAATGCTCGATGCGATAGTCGAGATCGAACTCTTGGGCAAAACGAACGACAGATAAAATGTCGTCGGCGCGGTGGGCATGCACGCGAATCGGCATCTCTCGGTCGAGGGCAAGTTGAATCATCTGGCTGCCGAACGTTCCGATCGTTTTGGTCGATCCGACGGTACGGAACGCTTCACGAAGCAACCCCATAATCCCCATCCGCGTCAAATCACCGGTTTTCCCCATACTATGAATCCGTTTCGGGTTTTCGCCGAGCGCCATCTTCAATCCGGCATAACGACGGACGATCATGTCGTCAATATAGCGACCGTGTGTTTTGATGACACTGGTTACACCACCGATGACGTTCATACTTCCTGGCATGACCTGAACGGCGGTCACGCCTGCCATCAGCGCTTCTTGAAATCCTTCGTCAAGCGGGTATACCCCGTCGATCGCACGAGCATGAGGCGTCATCGCTTCGACCGTCTCATTGGCGTCGTTTCCGACAGAGCCGGTTCCTTCATCATATAATCCGAGGTGGGTGTGAGCATCGATGAAGCCCGGGAATAAAAAATTTCCTTCGGCTTCAATGACATGCTCCCCGTCAGTCGGTTCAAGTAAATCGGACATTTCGACGATCTTCCCGTCTCGAACACGGAGGTCTCCGTAAAAATGAGGGGCAGTGATTGGGTAGATATGGGCATTTCGGATTAGTAAGTGACTCACAATTCATTCTCCTTAAGCATCTTGTAGTAGTTGTGATAGAGCCGGTTCCAATGTTTCATAGCGGAAGTCGAAACCATGTTGAAGTGCCTTCGTCGGAACGACTTTCGCTCCTTCTAGGACGATGACGCTCTTTTCGCCGAGGGCGAGTTGCATCATTGGAGCAGGTGCCGGAATCCAGTGAGGACGATGCATCACGTTCGCAATCGTTTTCCCGAACTCATTCATCGTCACCGGTGTAGGTGCAGTGCCGTTGACGGGTCCTTCAATGGAATCAGTCTCGATGACGTGCACGAACAAGCGGACGAGGTCGTCTAAATGAATCCAAGGAACCCATTGCTCTCCTGAACCAATTTTACCACCGACCCCGAACTGATAGGGGAGTTTCATTAACGGGAAGGCACCACCATCATTCGATAAGACGACGCCGGTGCGCATCGTCACAAGACGAACGCCTAAATCACGAATGGGTTCTGCTTCCTGTTCCCAGAGGACGCAGACATTCCCGAGGAAATTAGTCCGTGTCGGTAATGGGGTTTCTTCGGAATACGTGATGGAACGATCTTCACCGTATATGCCGATGGCCGAGCCGCTGATGACAACCTGTGGCTTTTGTTTCAACTGTTGAATGATCCGGACGACTTCCTTCGTCCCTTCGATTCGACTTTGAAGGATGGCTTGTTTCTGTTTGTAGGTCCATCGCCCGTCGTTGATTGAGGCGCCGGCCAAATGGATGAACGCATCTGTTCCCTCGAGTTCCTCTTCTGGTTTACTATTCGGTGTCAACCATTCGATAAACGACACACCGCGATGGCGGGGACGTGGATGACGTGTCAACACGACGACTTGATGTCCGGCGTCGGCGAGTGCACGAACGAGTGGTTGACCGATGAGCCCGGTTCCACCGGTGATTGCGATTTTCATGAAATTCCCTCCGATATCATGTGTTGTTTCTAAAATTGGGTATAAGTCAGTATATCCAAATGAATACCCTTTCTTCTAACTTATCAAAAATCCTCTACGTTTCTTGAACGTGATATGTTAGAAACATGGAATGGAGGGGAGTCGTTGTGAAAATTGCAAAGTTCACGACCCAAAAGAAGAACCAAGATCGACTGAACGTCTTCATCGAACGGGAGGGGAAAGAGGAGTTTGCGTTCGCCATCGATGTTGACGTATTCATCAAGTACGGGCTCACAAAAGGGATGGAGCTCGAAGACGATTTTGTGCAAGACGTCCTTGAGGCGGAAGAAGCTCAGAAAGCCTATAAGTTGGCCATCAATTATTTATCGTATCGAATGCGCGCCATTTCAGAGGTAAGGGACTATCTCGTGAAGAAAGAGTTAAGTGAATCTGCTATCAAACATGCCATCACGCGACTAATCGAGCAGCGTTATTTGAATGATGAGGAGTTCGCAAAAGCGTATGTCCAAACGAAATTCAACACGAGTCCAAGTGGGCCGATCAAAATTAAACGTGAGCTCGAACAGCTCCGAATCCCAACGGACGTTGTTGAATCCGTATTAGAATCAATCTCACACGAAGATCTCGTCGAGAAGGCTGGAAAGTTCGTGAAAAGGAAACAACTGGAAACGAATCGTCGTTCTGCCACAGAAGTGCAACAAAGAATTCAACAAACCCTGATGCAAAGGGGGTTTACCTTTGATATTATTTCAGAGGCGATTCATACTTTTTGGGAAGAAGAGGACGAAGATGTCGAGGTTGCGGCATGTCTGAAACAGGCTGAGAAGTTGAGTCGGAAGTTCAGCGGATACGACGCGTTCGAACGCAAACAGCGCATGAAGATGCAGCTTCGGCGCAAAGGATTTCCGTATGATGTGATTGAACGTACGTTAGATCGAATCGCTGAAGAAGAATCGTGATGGGACATCTGTTTACGGTAGGGGAAAACACGAAAAGGTGGGTCTACATTGACGATTTTAGAATGGATTACAGCACTGACACCGATTGTGGCCGTGCTCATCTTATTGGTCATTATGCGTTTACCTGCATCGGTAGCCATGCCCTTGTCACTTGTGACGACGGCGATTTTAGCGTTCTTCGTCTGGCAATTGGATGCGACACGAATTATGGCGGCGACATTACAAGGACTCGTCATCGCCGTCACGACAGTATGGATTGTCTACGGAGCAATCGGAATGATGAATACGATGAAAGAAGGGGGCGGGATGAACGCAATTCGTTCCGGATTCGTCAACATTACACCCGACCCTCGAATTCAAGTTTTGATTGTCGGATGGTTATTCGTTTCATTTATTGAAGGGGCTTCAGGATTTGGTACACCGGCGACGGTTGCGGCACCGCTCTTGATGGCGCTCGGTTTTCCGCCGATTGCCGCTGTCGTGATCGCACTGTCTGCGGACGTATCAGCCGTCACGTTCGGTGCGGTCGGGACACCGGCACTCATCGGGATTGGAAATGGTCTTTCGCTCGACGTGAACCAGCCCGAGTCGATTGAATTAATTACAGATGTCGTCTTGCAGACTGTATTGATCGATATGGTGGTCGGTCTATTCATTCCATTTATTTTAATTTTGATGTTAACCCGTTTCTTCAGTAAGGAGAAGTCGATCAAACCGGCCCTCGAAGTATTTCCAATCGCAATCGTGGCCGCGTTATTGTACAGTATACCGGCCTATGTTTGGACACGTGTCCTCGGGTTTGAATTCGGTGGGATGCTTGGTGGACTAACGGGTCTCGTCATCCTCGTCGCAATGGCTCGTAAAGGAATTCTTATGCCGAAGCGCGTATGGACGTTCGATGGGTATGCGGATGAAGTAGAACCTTCAGCTGAAAAAACGACCTCGAAATCCAACCTTCGTGAACTACCTCAATGGAAAGCTTGGGCGCCTTACCTTATTCTAACTGTTTTCTTGATATTAACGCGTATTGTTCCGTTTTTAAATGAGTTAACACGTAGTGTCCGCATCGACCTTCAGAACATACTAGGGGTCGAAGGAATTTCAACTTCTTGGGAACCGTTCTATTCACCAGGATTCATGTTTATCTTGACCATCATCGTCACATTCTTCCTACACAATATGAGTTGGTCACAAGTGACGTCGGTCTTCAAGGCGACGACGCTTGGAGTCGTCGGTACGGCAATCACGTTAGCGGCTTCTGTTCCAATGGTCCGTATCTTCATCCACTCCGAAAATGGTGGTGCGGGACTTGAGTCTATGCCGTTCGAACTTGCAACGGCAGCTGCTGACACGTTAGGCGGGGTGTGGCCACTCGTCGCACCGTGGATTGGGGCGCTCGGCGCCTTTGTTTCGGGCTCGGCGACCTTCTCAAACATGATGTTTTCAAGTTTAACAACAAACGTAGCCGAGTCTGTCGGAATCAACGAGACGCTCGCCTTGTCGATGCAGATGGCAGGGGCGAACGCGGGGAACATGATCTGTGTGTTGAACGTCGTAGCGGTTGCTTCCGTTGCGGGACTGCTCGGTAAAGAAGGGACCATCATTCGATACACGCTCATGCCGATGATTTATTACGTCACGGCAACAGGGATCATCGGTCTCATTTTGGGCATGTTTTTCTTAAACTGAATCAAGTTACAATTTTTTTACAAAATAATATTGACAATTTTCAGAACAGTCTGCTAAGGTTTGAGTAGATTTTAAAACTATGAAACGAGAGGAGCCAGAATGATGAACAACATTGCACTTACAAACACACTCAAAACATCATATGGCTACTCGTATTTAACTGCGTGACTTTGGCAGCTGGATAGGGGTAGTGTCCTTTCCCTGACCATGCAAAAGATTGAAGACTACTTCAAGCGCGCTTCATTTGATTGGTTGCACAATCAGGTGGAGTGCGCTTTTTTGCGTGCTTAGATGGGGTAGGACGGAAGGGGGAAATCAGTCATGAAGCTGATTAAACAATTAGATTGGTTTATTAAAAGACAGAAACGGACGTACGTGATAGCCATCATCTTACTCATCATCACGGGAGTTGTAGATATGCTGCCACCGTGGATTATTGGACAGGCGATCGATGCGATTCGTGAAGGAAGTTTGACGACAGAACGATTGATCCTCATTGTGTCATCACTTTTAGGCATCATGGTGTTGTCTTATGTAATGTCGTACTTGTGGATCGCCCGACTATTCGGGACAGCCTTTTTACTTGAAAAGAAATTGAGAGGACGTTTTTTCGGTCACCTCCTCAAACAAACGCCCCGCTTTTATCAACAACATCGTACGGGTGACTTGATGGCACTCGCGACGAATGATTTGAAAGCAGTTGAGCGGACAGCAGGATTCGGGGTTATGACATTGGTCGACTCGTTCAACATGACGCTCATCGCGTTGACGATTATGGGTGTATTCATCGATTGGAAGTTGACACTCGCGGCACTTTTACCGATGCCGATTCTCGCCTGGTCGATGAATAAACTCGGAAGCCAAATCCATACACGCTTCACGGCAGCTCAAGACTCGTTCGGGGTAATGAACGACCAAGTTGTCGAGTCAATCTCAGGTCTCCGGGTCGTCCGTTCATTCGTTCAAGAAGAGGCGGACACGAAAAAATTTGATGACATTACAGACGATGTCATGGCGAAAAACATGCATGTCGCTAAAATCGACGTGTTGTTTGAACCGGTCATCAAACTTCTTGTCGGACTCAGTTATTTGATTGGGCTCTCATTCGGGACGTATCTCGTCTTTACGAACGACATCACGCTCGGTCAGCTCGTTTCCTTCAACATTTATTTAGGGATGTTGATTTGGCCGATGTATGCCTTCGGGGAACTCATCAACGTCGTCCAACGAGGTACGGCGAGCTTGGAACGGATTGAGACGACGATGAATGAGGTACCGGACGTTTCGTCAACCGGAACGGTTCACATCGATGTACCGGAGAAAATCACCTTTAAATCGCTCTCATTCCGTTATCCAAACGCGAATCGGGAGTCGTTAGAGGACATCGTCCTGCACGTCTCGCGTGGTGAGACGATTGGAATTGTCGGACCGACTGGAGCTGGGAAGACGACGTTGTTACGTCAATTGCTCCGGGAGTATCCGATTGATGATTCACTTCTCGTGAACGGGGTGCCGATCTCGGACATTAAACTTGAAACGGTCCGTGGTTGGAGCGGCTATGTGTCACAAGAGCATCTCTTATTCTCAAAAACGGTGCGTGATAACATTCGTTTCGGAGTGGATGATGTCTCGGATGAAGCACTCGACAGAGCCATTCATCTCGCAGCGTTCGATACAGACATCGAACACTTGGAGAACGGTCTCGATACCGTCGTTGGGGAGCAAGGGGTCATGCTGTCAGGTGGACAAAAACAACGATTATCGATTGCACGCGCCTTACTGAAAAATCCTGAGATTCTACTTCTTGACGATTCGCTCTCAGCAGTCGATGCGAAAACGGAATCTCGCATTATCGATTCGGTCCGTACGAGCCGTGAGGCGAAGACGACCTTCATCGTGGCGCACCGTCTTTCCGCGGTGGCACATGCCGACCAAATTCTCGTCCTTCAAGACGGACGAGTCACCGAGCGCGGCACCCATGACCAACTGATGGAACGACACGGTTGGTACTATGAACAATTTATTCGACAAGGAGAGTCGGAGTAATCCGGGAAAGGGGGAATCTCTCATGATCGATCAATATGAATTAGATCCGGTCCGCCGGAAGAAGACGATCCGCTCACTCGTTGGCTATGCCAAACAAGTGAAACGCTCCATCTTCCTCGGACTGACATTACTCTTTTTAGCGGTCGGCGCAGAACTTGCCGGACCGTATATCGCCAAAATCATTATCGATGAGCATATCGTCGCCATCGAGCGTGACTGGGTTCAAGTCGAATCCGGCGGTAGTGTTTCCTTTAATGGAGAATCGTATGAGAAAGAAACGAGACTAGACGGTCAAGAGGTGATTCAGCCTGTCTCTATCGTGCAAACGACGGACGGATACTATCTCGTCCCTGATGCTGTGATGAGCGGGGGGATTCGAGATGTCGAAGGAGACGTGCTGACAATTACACGAGGTGATGAGACGGCGACATATGACAATATCGTTTCACTCTCATCGACTGACGTGTTCCAGTTTTATCAGACAGATTTACGAGCAGTGCTCATGCTATCTGGTCTCTATGTCGTCCTATTGCTACTCGCAGCCGGATTGAACTGGGGACAACAGATGCTCTTGCAACGTTCGGCGCACAGTATCGTGAAGACGATGCGTCTCGACGTGATGAAGCATTTGCAAACAATCCCGGTCCGCTATTTTGACCAGACGCCAATCGGGAAGATTGTCAGCCGTGTCACAAACGACACGGAAACGATTCGGGACTTGTATTTAGGAGTACTTGCCCGTGTCTTCCAAAGTGTGGTCATGATGATTGGAGTACTCATTGCGATGTTCTTCTTAGACGTACGTCTTGGATTCGTCTCACTCATCATCATCCCGGTCGTCATCGTCTGGATCAAGCTGTTCCAACGCTTCTCGACAAAAAATAACTTCCGTGTCCGCGCACTCGTCGCGGATATGAATGCACAGTTGAATGAAAGCATTCAGACGATGCCAATCATTCAATCGTACGTCCGCGAAGATCTCGTCTATGACGAATTCAACGAGAAGAACAGTGACAACTTCCAAACGAGACGGAAACTGTTGAAGTTGGATGCGTTGATGAGTCACAACTTGGTCAACTTCTTCCGAAACATGGCGCTCGCCTTACTCATCTGGTTTGTTGGGGCCCAAACACTCGGTGGGGGAAGCATCCTGACACTCGGGATCTTGTATGCCTATATCGATTATGTCTCACGGATTTTTGAGCCGGTGACACAAATCATGAACCAGTTATCACCGCTTCAACAAGCGCTCGTATCGGCCGACCGGATGTTCCAGTTGCTCGATGAAAAAGGAGAGCCGGTCTCATCGGAACGCATTCCACGATTTAAAGGGGAAGTTGTCTTTGATGACGTGACATTCAGTTATGAAGCTGGGAAACCAGTGTTACAACAGATTGAACTACACGCGGCTCCGGGTGAGACGATTGCCCTTGTCGGACATACAGGCAGTGGGAAGAGTTCGATTATGAATTTGCTCATGCGTTTTTATGACCCGTCGAAAGGTGTTCTTCGCATCGATGGGATGGATGTGACGAAGCTCCCGACTCAGGCGGTACGAGACCATCTCGGAATTGTCTTGCAAGACCCGTTTCTCTTCACTGGGACGATTCGTACGAACGTCACGCTAGGAGACGAGACAATCACGGACGAACAGGTGTGGAACGCACTCACGGCCGTCGGGGCGGATCGTTTTGTGAAACAGTTGCCAAAAGGAATCGATGAACCGGTGATTGAACGTGGTGCTTCCCTTTCGAGTGGGGAACGACAGTTGATCAGCTTCGCTCGCGCCCTCGTCTTTGACCCGGCGATCCTCGTTCTCGATGAGGCGACAGCGAGTGTCGACTCGGAGACCGAGGCGCTGATTCAAGAGGCACTCAAAACACTCACGTACGGTCGAACGACGTTTGTCATCGCGCACCGACTCTCTACGATTCGGGAAGCGGACCAAATCCTCGTTCTCGACCATGGTCGAATCATCGAGCGTGGGAATCATCAGTCGCTCATCGAATTCGGTGGTGTCTATGCTCGAATGCACGAATTACAAAGTAAGCAACAAGCAATCAGTTAAGGAGGTCACATGGAAATCACAGGGAAATATAACCGCGCCAAAGTATTCAATGAACGAATCGATGACATGACGAGGAATCAGATTCAAACCCTTCTTGACCAACCGTTCACAGAAGGAGCATCGATTCGCATCATGCCGGATATGCACGCCGGGAAAGGGTCAGTCGTTGGCACGACGATGACGATTCACGATAAAGTCGTACCGAACTTGGTCGGTGTCGATTTAGGGTGTGGGATGCTTTGTACGGAAATCAAAGCAAAACGAATCGACTTTCAGCGACTCGATGACGTGATCCGCGAACTCGTACCGAGCGGGATGAACATTCGCGAGACGGTTCATCCGTACGCGTCTGAACTTCCACTTGAAGCGGTTCGAGCGCCGTATAAACTCGACCGTGCCTTGCGCTCGGTCGGGTCACTCGGCTCGGGGAACCATTTCATTGAAGTGAACCAGGATGACCAGGGACGTACGTTTCTCGTCATTCATTCGGGTTCGCGCCATCTCGGGGTACAGATTGCCGATCATTATCAAGAGCGCGCGATTCAACACATGATGGAAACGAGAGATGTAAAAGAAGCAATCGAACGATTGAAGGATGCTGGACGGCAGGGAGAGATCTCGACGTATCTGGAAGCGGAACGTGAAGCGCGGAAACCATTCCGTGACCTGGCTTATGTCGAAGGGGAGGACATGGACGATTACATGCACGACGTGCGAATCGCCCAACAATACGCAGCAGCGAACCGTCGAGCGATGACAGATGTGATTGTGGAAGCGATGAAGTGGAACGTCGTCGATCAATTCGACACCGTTCACAACTATATCGACCATGACGCGATGATTCTTCGTAAAGGAGCCATCTCCGCGCAAGAAGGAGAGCGTGTCATCATTCCGATGAATATGCGAGACGGTTCGCTCATCTGTACGGGGAAAGGGAACCCAGACTGGAACTTCTCTGGTCCTCACGGAGCAGGTCGGATCATGTCCCGTTCAGCCGCGCGCAAACGCGTCGACTTCAAAGAATTTAAACGTACGATGGAAGGCGTTTGGTCGACTTCGGTTCGACCGTCTACGGTGGATGAGTCACCATTCGTCTACAAATCGATGAACGAGATCGTCCGTTATATCGAACCAGCGGTCAGCATCGACCAAGTCATCAAACCGTTGTACAACTTCAAGGCGAACTGAGTGGATTTCACTCAGTCTCGTCTTTTTCTTTTTTTCGCAAAATCTGATACGCTTACATCGAGGTGAACGAAATGGAAAAGCGGTTAAGTGATTTATCGAAATATGAGTTAGAGCAGGAGATTCAAGCCTTGCATGAGAGAAAACGGAAGGCTGAACAAATGGGCATGGTCAGCGAAATCGAAGTTGTCCTTCGACGGATTGCGATTGCCGAAAGCTATTTGGTCGACCCGACTTCGTTTCGTCCCGGTGAAACATATGTCGTCAACTACAACGACCAGCCGTTCCGCTTAAAATTCGTCAACGGTGTCATGGGTTGGGGTACGTTTGAAGGGGACATGACAGAACGGGCCATCCCGCTCTCTGAATTGTCGGAGGTGAAACGATGAACCGAAACGAACAATACGAGCGACTCGCGGCCATTCTAAAAGAGAAGAACGACGTCTTGAACGATTCAGAAGCGGTGACGTGGGTCGAAGTGTTATGGGAAGATTTTGAGACCTCACTTGCCAAGGCGGGCGAACCGTATCCGGGAGAGGCAAAGGCTTTCCAATACGTCATTCAACAGATCGATGCATATGGGGCACAGCTCCATTTGTTCCAAACGAAAAACGAAAAGTTCAAGCATTTGATGTCTAAACGGAACTTACACTGAGTCACGTCCTTGGGGCGTGATTTTTTTATTGCAATTCTTCAACAATTCGTTATAATGAAGGTCGCTAATAGTTTGTTTTAAAGTATAGTATAGATAAACTTTCTTTAGTTGAACTCATGTTTCACTAAACAAAAAGGAGGCGTTCAGTCGTTGGAAGTAGGTCAAAACATTAAGCGGCTCCGGATCAAAAAAGGATTGACCCAAGAGGAGCTGGCGGAACGTACCGATTTGAGTAAAGGATACATTTCTCAAATTGAGCGGGATTTAAGCTCTCCCTCACTAGAAACGTTATTCGATTTATTGAATGTCCTCGGGAGTTCCCCGAAAGAGTTTTTCGATGAAGACTTGAATCAAAAAGTCGTATACACCGTCGATGATCGCACCACGTATACGGATGAGGAACGAAAATATCGAACGGAGTGGCTTATTCCGGAATCGAATGAGAAAGAAATGGAGCCAATTCTCGTCACGTTTTGCAAGAATGGAGAATTCAAACAATATGAACCGTCCCGCTCAGAGACATTGGTATATGTCTTGTCCGGAAAAGTGGCTTTGAAGTTAGGTCATCACACCTACTTTGCCAAGGCGGGAGAAACGATGTATTATGTCGCCTCGGACTCACACCAACTCGTCAACGATCACGATGGCGAAAGTGAATGTCTCATCGTAGCGACTCATTCATATTTATAAGTCAATAGAGGAGGAAACAGCATGAATGCAGAGACAATTATTCGTTTTGACCACGTGTCAAAGCGTTACGACGACACCGTCGTCCTAGAAGATATCAGTTTTGAGATTGAGCGTGGGAAGTTTTATACGCTTCTCGGTCCATCGGGATGTGGGAAGACGACAATCCTACGTCTCATCGCTGGATTTACCGACGCGACTGAAGGTGATCTTCACTTCAGTGGGAAGCGAATCAACGATGTACCCGCCAACAAACGACAAGTAAACACCGTGTTTCAAGATTATGCGCTGTTTCCTCATTTGAACGTATTTGAAAATGTCGCGTTCGGTCTTCGTATTAAAAAGTTGAAAGAAGCAGACATCAAAGCAAAAGTGGAGCAGGCTCTCAAGTTTGTTAACTTAGAAGGATACGGCTCGCGCGAAATCGATGAGATGTCAGGTGGACAGCGCCAACGTGTTGCCATCGCCCGCGCAATCGTGAACGAGCCAGAGGTCATCCTCCTCGATGAACCGTTGTCTGCCTTAGATTTGAAACTTCGTACAGAAATGCAATATGAATTACGTGAGTTGCAACAACGTCTCGGCATCACCTTCATCTTCGTCACACACGACCAAGAAGAGGCGCTCGCGATGTCCGATGAGATTTTCGTCATGAACAACGGGAAAATTGTTCAGAGTGGGACGCCGACTGATATTTACGACGAACCGATTAACCGCTTCGTCGCGGACTTCATCGGAGAATCGAATATCGTACCGGGTGTCATGCCAGAAGACAATGTCGTCACGTTCGCTGGCAAAACGTTCGATTGCGTCGACCAAGGGTTTGACCGTAACGAAAAAGTCGAGGTTATCATTCGTCCGGAAGACTTGGAGATGACATCCATCGATTCTGCGAAACTGATTGTCGATGTTGATTCACAACTGTTCCGCGGCGTTCACTATGAGATTTGCTGTTACGACCAAGAAGGGAACGAGTGGCTCGTTCACTCGACGAAGAAGTCGACCGTCGGATCAAAAATCGGATTGACGTTTGACGAGGAAGCGATTCACGTCATGCGATTAGGAGAGACAGAAGAAGAGTTCGACCGTCGTCTCGAATCCTATGAGGAGGCCCCTCATGAATCAAACTAACCAGACCGCAAAGACGGTATATTTGACGACATATTGGATTTGGATTGCCTTATTCGTCGTCGCGCCACTCGTCCTCGTCGTCTATTACTCGTTTTTTGATATCGACGGGAACTTGAGTTTAGAGAACTATCAGACGTTCTTCTCTTCGACGTACTTGTCGATGACGTTATCATCATTTTGGTACGCGTTCCTGATTACGTTCTTCTCGCTACTCGTCGGGTACCCGACGGCGTATTTGTTGACGAAGACGAAGCATAAACAGCTTTGGCTCTTGCTCATCTTGCTTCCGTCATGGATTAACTTGTTATTAAAAGCGTACGCGTTCCTCGGGATTTTTGGAACGTACGGCATCACGAATCAGTTTTTAGAGGCGATTGGGATTGGAACGAAGCAGATTCTCTTTACGGACTTCAGTTTCGTCTTCGTCTCGGTATACATTTTCATTCCGTTCATGATTTTGCCGATTTACAACGCGATTGAAAAATTACCACCATCTCTCGTCTATGCATCGCGCGACCTAGGTGCATCGAACTGGACGACGTTCCGACGTGTCATCTTCCCGTTGACGCTTGACGGCGTCAAGTCAGGGATTCAAATTGTCTTTATTCCAGCGTTGTCACTCTTCATGATCACACGCCTGATCGCAGGAAACCGTGTCATCACGCTCGGTACGGCGATTGAACAACAATTCCTCGTTACGCAAAACTGGGGGATGGGATCTACGATTGCCGTCTTCTTGATTTTGGCGATGGTTCTCGTCATGGTCATCACGCGTGACTGGGGTGCGAAAGGAGCGGTCCGTCGATGAAACGTAAACGATTCAAACTATCAAACCTATATTTGGCGGCCGTGTTCTTCATTTTATACGCGCCAATCTTATATCTCGTCTTCTACTCGTTCAACAGCGGCGGGACGATGAGTAACTTCGAAGGATTCACCCTTGAGTGGTATAAGTCACTCTTCACGGACACGCGACTTCTTGTCATCGTCTTGAACACGATTGTCATCGCCCTATTATCGGCGACAATTTCGACCGTGCTCGGTGTCATCGGGGCGCTCGCCATCTATACGGCGAAACAAAAGTATACGAAGACATCCCTGTTGTCTTTGAACAACGTCTTGATTGTCAGTCCGGACGTTATCATCGGGGCATCGTTCTTGATTCTCTTCACGATGCTCGGGATTCAGTTAGGCTTCTATTCGGTTCTCTTGTCGCACATTGCGTTCTCGGTTCCGATTGTCGTCATCTTAGTATTACCGAAACTTCAAGAGATGAGTCCGACGTTGATCGATGCGTCACGTGATTTAGGGGCAAGTACATGGGATGTGTTGACGAAAGTCATTCTCCCTTATATCACACCAGGTGTGTTCGCCGGATTCTTCACAGCACTCACGTATTCGTTAGATGACTTTGCAGTCACGTTCTTCGTGACAGGGAACGGGTTCACGACACTTGCAGTAGAAGTCTACTCGCGGGCTCGTCAAGGAATCTCGCTTGAAATCAACGCGTTATCTGCGATTTTGTTCGTCTTCACCCTCATCCTTGTCATTGGATATTATGTGTTGGCGCAACGAGGAGCAAAGGAGGTTAGACGATGAAAAAATTAATCATCATGCTGGCTGTTCCGTTGATTGTCAGCTTCGGTCTCCTTCTTTGGATTCAGCAACTGAACGCTGCGCAAGGATTTGGTGGCGACAATACGCTTGTCGTCTATAACTGGGGAGACTATATCGATGAGGACTTGATCGGTGAGTTCGAAGAACAGAGTGGACTAAAAGTTGTCTATCAGACGTTCGATTCGAACGAGGCGATGCTCACGAAAATTGAGCAAGGGGGTACGGCGTTCGATGTAGCCGTCCCGTCAGACTATGCGATTAGTAAGATGATTGAAGAGGATTTGTTGCTTCCAATCGACTACGAGAAGCTTGAGAATTTCGATAACATCGATCCACGCTTTCTCGATAAATCGTTTGACCCAGGTAACAAGTACTCGGTCCCTTACTTCTGGGGAACGGTCGGGATTGTCTATAATCCCGAAATGGTCGATGGTGAAATCACATCGTGGAACGACTTGTGGGAGATGCCGCTTGAAAATGACATCCTTCTTGCAGACGGAACACGAGAAGTAATGGGCTTCGGCTTGAACTCGCTCGGCTATTCGCTCAATACGACGAACAAAGATGAGTTGATTGAAGCGGAACAAAAGTTAGAAACGCTTTGGCCAAACATCAAAGCAATCGTCGGGGATGAAATTAAAATGTTGATGGCAAACCGTGAAGCAGCAGCGGCTGTCGTGTGGTCTGGAGATGCGTCGGAAATCATGTACGAAAATGAAGAACTAACGTATGTCATTCCAGAAGAGGGGACGAATCTTTGGTTCGATAACCTCGTGATTCCGAGTACGGCACAAAATGTAGATGGTGCGCATCAATTCATCGACTTCATGCTAGATGCCGAGATTGCAGCCCGTAATACGGACTATGTCGGCTATTCGACTCCGAACGAAGCGGCACTCGAGTTTTTAGATGAAGAAGTCACATCAGATGAGCGGTTCTACCCATCTCGCGACGTGACGCAAGAACTTGAAGTGTATGAAAACTTAGGGAAGCGGATGAACGCTTACTATAACGAATTGTATTTGCGCTTTAAAATGCAGAGTAAATGACAAGACATCCCTCACTCATTACGAGTGGGGGATGTTTTTTTACCGCTTATAAGCTGATTCGATGTCCTCGACATGTTTCATCATGACAGCTGCGTCGACTTGTGTGAAAGATAATAAGGTCTCATATAATTGTATTTGTTCATCTTGGTCGAAGACGAAATCTTGGTAGGTGGTCAACTGTTTAGCCCATTGTTGACGATTCAAAACGGGAACGTCTGATGACTCAATTTGTTTCAGTGTAGATCGATTGCTGAATACAATCCATGAATGGAGATGTGTTCGGTCGAGTCCGAGAACTTGCTCAATGGCTTTCAGGTGTAATTCATTTTGTTTGATTGGGTTGAAGAAGCGATGTTTTCTACGACGGGGAAGTGTCTGCGTCCAGTATTTGTCACGTGCACGCCCAAAAATCCATCCGCTATAATTTTTGGATTCAATGACATGGATTCCAGCCTGATTGATGAAGACGACATCAATCTCTGTTGTTCGATCTTTCTTTGAGGGATGAGGCAAATAAAGATTCGTCAATATGAGCGGTTGAGAGAATGTTGACTCGATGTCTGCCACACACAAATATTCACCATAAAGGCCTGTATCTTGAACGACTTTGACATATGAATGCCGTGTCTGTTCATAGTATTGACTTCGTTTGTAGCGTCTAATCTTGTAGACGATGATGGATGCGAGTATGAGAAAAATCGGTGTGAAGATCACAAGCAAGGTCACAAATATATTCTCTAATAATTCGGTAAGTAATGTAGTCATCGAAGGCCTCCCTTTTTCTCCACTATACATAAGAAATCAATTATATATGTATATTTTTTACAATTAAGGATAATCGTTTTTTGAAAATGAGAAAGGACCCATCGGAATGGGTCCTTTCTGTCATGCTTCATGTTTTAACGCGTCACGCTCTTCTTCTGTAAAGACTCGAGAACGTCCTAAAAATCGTTTCCCTTCGACACCCTCGAGGGAAAACATACCACCTCGACCATCGACCACATCGATAATGAGTTGTGTATGCTTCCAATAATCATATTGTTTCTCGTGGATATAGAATGGGGTGTCTCCGATTTCACCAAGGAGCACATCGTGATCGCCCACCATGAACTCGTCGCGTGGAAAGCACATGGGTGAACTTCCATCACAACATCCTCCCGATTGATGAAATAGAAGTGGGCCATGTTTCGATTTTAGACGTTCGATCAGTTCGAGCGCGGCGGGGGTGGCCTCGACTCGTTTCACCATCTTAGAAGAACCCGAGCTTCTGTTCGCTGTAGCTGACGAGCATGTTTTTCGTCCGTTGATAATGGCTAAGCATCATCTTATGGTTCTCGCGACCAATCCCAGACATTTTGTAGCCGCCGAACGCAGCGTGTGCCGGGTATGAATGGTAGCAGTTGATCCAGACGCGGCCTGCTTGGATTTCACGACCGAATCGATAGGCACGGTTCATGTCACGTGTCCACACGCCGGCTCCAAGTCCGTAGAGCGTATCGTTCGCGATGGCGAGTGCTTCCGCATCATCTTTGAACGTTGTCACCGATAAGACCGGTCCGAAAATCTCTTCTTGGAAGATGCGCATCTTGTTATGACCTTTAAAGATGGTCGGTTGAATGTAATACCCATCCGCAAGGTCTCCATCCATCATGTTACGTTCTCCACCGATGAGACACTCCGCGCCTTCTTCTTTCCCGATTTCAAGGTAAGAGAGGATTTTCTCCATTTGTTCGTTCGATGCTTGTGCACCCATCATGACGTCCGAATCGAGCGGATTGCCGAGTTTAATCGCTTTGACGCGCTCGAGCACACGCTCCATGAATTTGTCATAGATGGATTCTTGGATCAATGCACGAGACGGACACGTACACACTTCACCTTGGTTCAAGGCGAACATCACGAGGCCTTCAATCGCTTTATCGAAGAAATCATCATCCGCTTCCATGATATCTGCGAAGAAGATGTTCGGAGATTTCCCACCAAGCTCGAGTGTGACCGGGATGATGTTTTGTGAAGCGTACTGCATGATCAAGCGACCCGTTGTTGTCTCGCCTGTGAAGGCGACTTTGTCGACACGGTCACTCGATGCGAGCGGTTTACCTGCCTCGAGACCGAAACCGTTTACGATGTTCACGACACCTGGTGGCAATAAATCTTCAATCAGTTCCATAAGGACCATGATGGAAGAAGGTGTTTGTTCGGCTGGTTTTAAGACGACACAGTTTCCAGCCGCGAGTGCCGGAGCGAGTTTCCAGACGGCCATCAAAATCGGGAAGTTCCACGGAATGATTTGAGCGACGACGCCGAGCGGCTCATGGAAGTGATAGGCGACTGTATCGTTGTCGAGTTCGCTGATTCCGCCTTCCTGTGAACGGATCACACCGGCGAAGTAACGGAAGTGATCAATCGCGAGCGGAAGGTCGGCATTGAGCGTTTCCCGAACAGCTTTACCGTTCTCCCACGTTTCTGCATACGCGAGCATCTCGAGATTTTCTTCCATGCGATCAGCAATTTTATTCAAGATGACAGAACGTTCCGCGACGGACGTTTTGCCCCAATCCTCTTTTGCTGCATGTGCAGCATCCAATGCGAGTTCAATATCCTCTTTCGTGGAGCGGGCGACTTCACATAATACTTTCCCATTTACAGGAGATGTGTTTTCAAAGTATTCTCCACCAGCCGGTGCGGTCCACTTTCCGTTAATAAAGTTCTCGTAACGGTCCTTAAACTGTACTTTCGTTCCTGCTGAGTTCGGTACTTCATAAATCATGTTCGTTCCTCCCTTTTCATACGAGGTAGAGGAGTTATGTATGCGCTTACATTTTTAGGTAAGCGAACGACTCCCTTTTTTCATCGTAACGGTATGTTGTGATAAAAGTCAAAATTTTTTGACAATAATTTGTCAATCTTTTGTAAAAACGTTTTGAAGTCAAGGTTTTTGGTAATCAGTACATTGTGTACATCATTCAATTACCTATAAGGAGTGAACTAACATGGCGAAGACATATCAAGTTGACCCGGCGCACAGTTCCATAACCTTTACCGTTAAACATATGATGATTTCAAAGGTGAAAGGCGAATTTAAAGAGTTTGATATCGAAGCGAACGGAGACCCGAACGACTTGGCAAATGCGAGCGTAAAAGTGACGATTCAGGCAGCATCCGTGGATACAAACAATTCGGATCGAGACAATCACCTCCGTTCAGGAGATTTCTTCAATGCAGAAGAATATCCACATATCGTGTTTCAATCGACATCATTCCGCTCGAAAGGCGGCGGTGAGTTTGAATTGACAGGGGATTTGACGATTCGAGGAACGACACGGGAAGAAACGTTCGAAGTCGAGTATGAGGGAAGTGCAAAAGATCCTTGGGGGAACATGAAACACGCGTTCTCAGGGGAAGGTTCTCTCAACCGAGAAGATTATGGATTAACATGGAACCAAGCGCTCGAAGCGGGAGGTGTTCTCGTCGATAAGAAAGTCAAGTTTGAGTTCGAGTTGCAATTCACTGAAGCCGAGGCATAAGAAAAGTCGCTCAACCGAGCGACTTTTTATTGTTCGTATACTAGTTTTTTCTGAAGGCTATCTTCGCTGAATACCCAACCAGTAAAGGAAGATAATACTTCGTTTGACTGTTCGTCTACGATGACTACAGCGACGAACGGATACATATTTTTTGAGAAATAACGTAAGTTCGTGAAACGATATTCAATCATTCCGTTATGGCGTGTCACGGTATACGTGTGAATTTTTGAAAACTCGAGGAACGCCTGTAAATCTGCATTTTTTCGAGCTTCGACGAAATGAAGATCTTCTTCCCCAGGCATCGGTTTGTCGCGGAAGCGACCACACTCGATGACTTTCCCTTTCTTCACTTTCACGGCTCCGAGACCATCGCGGAAACGGACGGCAACGTGCCAATCATCCCAACCGATTCCTGGTGAGATAAATAGTTCATGTGCACCGGCAAAGTGTCGTGCCACAGTAGCGAGCGCACGGTTACGCAATTTAAACTGAATTGCATAGTAACTAATGACAAGCGCAATGAGCAATGCAAAAATAGGGACAGTCGCACCGGTAATCATCCATAATGCATATGCACCGTAATAAGCAGAGAACAAGTACGGATCAAACGTTCCGATGACACCCCAGCCAATCCATTTTTTCGAAAATGGCTGTAGCGCTTGCGTCCCGTAAGCGTTGAACAAGTCGACCGTGACGTGTAACAACACAGCGATTTGTGCCATGACCCATAGGGAGGCGGGATTGACGCCAAGCACCGTACCGATGACGGCACTGACGATAATCGGCCAAGCAAGCAGTGCGGTGATTCCGTGTGAACGACCGCGATGCTGGCGTAAATACGTACTATTTCCTTTTAACTTAAAGACGGTGTCGAAGTCTGGTGCATGCGAGCCGACGAGAGCCGTGGCTGTCATGGCCAGAAACATCTGTGCATCACCTGACACCTCCGGGCTGAGCGTCGCGATGGCACTTAAACCAAGTCCCATACCAATGTGTGTCGCAGTATCCAATGTGCTTCAGCACCTCCATCAATAAACACAATATAACGTCATCTATTCCTATTTATCATACAATATTTTTAAAACGAGGGGAAACACAATGCTTAATCTTGATAAATTGTTCACAAATTATAATATTCATCAATTCAATGAGGAATTGGTCACATGGTTCAATCGTGAAAAGCGTGATTTACCTTGGCGTCATGCGAAAAATCCATATCGTGTTTGGGTGAGTGAGGTCATGTTACAACAGACGAGAGTCGATACAGTCATTCCGTATTACAACCGTTTTATGGAACGCTTCCCGACACTTGAGGCGCTCGCTTCTGCTGAAACAGACGAAGTCGTCAAATATTGGGAAGGTCTCGGTTATTACTCACGCATCCGAAACTTACACGAGGCAGTCAAAGAAGTCGTTTCTGTTTATGATGGCATCGTCCCCGAAGAGAAGGAACGTTTCGAAAAAATGAAGGGAGTCGGCCCTTATACGACGGGAGCGGTGTTGTCGATTGCTTACAACCAACCGGAACCAGCAGTCGATGGGAACGTCATGCGTGTCATGTCCCGACAATTCGGGATCTATGACGATATCGCCGTACCGAAGACGCGTAAACTGTTTGAACAAGTCGTTCGTCGTTTGATGGATCCGACTCATGCGTCCGATTTTAATGAAGGCGTCATGGAATTAGGGGCGACGGTCTGTACACCGAAAAATCCGATGTGCTCGCTCTGTCCGGTCCAAGACACCTGTTATGCGTATGCCCACCACGTTCAAGATGAGCTGCCGGTGAAAACGAAAAAAGGAGCGGCACGTGTCGAAATGTATGACGCGCTATGTATCGAAAAAGATGGGAAAGTCGCCTATGAACAACGACCAGAAAAAGGACTGCTCGCTGGGATGTGGCAATATCCGCTTACCGAACGAGGAACGGGGGAACAGGTAAACGGAACTTATCTCGGGCAAGTGAAACACGTCTTCTCCCATATCGTTTGGTATATCGATTTATATCGAGTCGATACGCTCCCGACCGATGATGTCGTCTGGTTAGATGCCTCGGAGCGCGAGGTGAAGACGGTTTCTGTGGCTCAACAAAAACTAGAACGATTGGCAGGTGGTGAAAGTGAGACGATTTGATGTAGAGTCGACATACGATACGACGGTTGATACGCTATGGGATCTATTACAGGATGCTTCGCTTTTGACGAAGCTGACAAAGTTTCCTAAAGTACGTCTAATGGGGGATGGTGCCTCGGTCGAAGGCAATGAAGTGAAGTTGTTAATAGGGGTCGGTCCAATAGAATTGCCCTGGAATAGTGCCATCACGATTTCAGGGAACCGTGCGTTCTGTGATCAAGGGAAGACACTGCCGTTTCCGTTCAAACGGTTCACGCACGTGCACCGTGTCGAGTCGCGTGACGGAAAGGCGGTCATGATTGACGAAGTGACGTTCGATAGCTATGTCCCGAACATACTCGTCGAATATTTGGTGCTTCGTCCGATGTTTCAGGAACGGGCACGGGCCTTCCAAAAAACACTAAATTCCTGAAAATAAGAGATTTCCTTTTTCATTGGTTCTGAAAGTCGCTATAATTAAATATGAGAATTGTATAGCATCACAGCGGAAAGGAGGAGCTTATGAGCTTATTTCCCAAAGCAGGTAGCAAAATCGAGATACAGAGCTACAAGCACAACGGAACTTTGCATCGCGTTTGGGAAGAAACGCTCGTCCTTCAGTCGTCAAAAACGGATATGATCGGATTCAACGACCGCATCATGGTCAGTGAATCAGACGGTCGGCAATGGAGAACGCGTGAGCCGGCAATTTGCTACTTTTCATCTGAGTATTGGTTCAATGTCATCTGTATGATTCGCGAAGACGGGATTTACTACTACTGTAATCTAGGTTCGCCGACTACATTTGATGGGGATGAACGTGCCATCAAATATATCGATTACGATTTGGACATCAAGGTGTTCCCGGATATGTCGTATACGATTTTAGATGAAGATGAATATGAGCGGCATCGTCGCGAGATGAATTATCCGAAAGCGATTGATCGAATCTTGAAGCAGAACGTGCAAGAACTGATCAACTGGATTCGAGGACGGAAAGGGCCGTTCAACCCAACATTCGTCGATGAATGGTATCGCGAATACGAAGCACGTTACCGGAGATGATTCCTCATCTCCGCTTTTTTTCTTAATGAAGGAGGAACTATGGGTAGTATTAAACGTTATCTGCAATTTGTTAAACCTTATAAAAAACAAATTGCCCTAACGATTTTCGTCGGGATTTTAAAGTTTTCGATCCCGCTCGGATTACCGTTATTGTATAAATATGTCATTGATAATTATTTAGGTGACGATGCGCCGAGACAGGACTATACGACGCTTGTCTGGTTGTTCAGTATCGTCTTCTTCGTCTTCCTGGTTCTCAAGCCACCAATTGAATACTTGCGTCAATATTTGGCACAGTGGGCCGCGACCCGTGTCTTGTTCGATGTGCGGAACAGACTGTTCGATCACGTCCAGAAGTTGTCGCTTCGCTTTTATTCAAACAATAAGACGGGGCAAATCATTTCGCGGATCATCAACGACGTCGAACAGACGAAAGACTTCGTCATCACCGGCTTGATGAATATTTGGCTCGATATGATTACAATTTTCATCGCTATTGGAATCATGTATACGATTGATCCACAACTCACACTGATTGCCATCTTACCACTTCCGTTCTATGCATTTGCGGTCCGTTATTTCTATGGACGGTTGCGTCGCTTGACGCGTGAACGCTCGGCAGCGCTCGCTGATCTTCAGGGACATTTGACAGAACGTGTGAACGGGATGGCGGTCATTCGAAGTTTTGCGCTAGAGCCATATGAAAACAAGGCGTTCGAACAACAGAACGGCGGGTTCTTGAATGCGGCGCTTAAACATACGAGTTGGAACGCCAAAACGTATGTCGTCGTGTCAACCATCACAGATATCGCGCCGATCCTCATCTTCACAACGGCGACGTGGCTCGTTATTCAAGAACAGGTAACGCTCGGTACGCTCGTTGCGTTCATTGCTTATATTGACCGTCTCTATGCGCCGCTCGGACGTCTCGTCAACTCGGCGACGACACTCACGCAGTCGGTCGCTTCGATGGACCGTGTCTTTGAATTCTTGGATGAGACATATGATATCAAGGAGAAACCGAACGGATTCGTCCCACTGTCAACAGCAGGTAAAATCGATCTTGAGCATGTGAGCTTTTCGTATGAGCAGGACGGGACACGGGCATTGGACGATGTGAACCTTCAAATTCGCTCCGGGGAACGCGTGGCATTCGTCGGGATGTCCGGTGGCGGAAAGTCCACACTGGTCAGTCTGATTCCACGCTTCTATGACGTGACGGATGGAAGTATCAAAATCGACGGGGTCGATGTACGTGATTTCAAATTGCGTGCGCTCCGTGACCAGATTGGAATGGTTATGCAGGACTCCGTCCTCTTCAGTGAATCGGTCGCGATGAACATCCGCATGGGGAATCCGGATGCGACGGATGAAGAAGTCATCGCAGCGGCGAAGGCGGCTAACGCCCATGAGTTTATCTCGAAACTGCAAGACGGATATGCGACACCGGTCGGGGAGAAAGGTGTCAAGCTCTCCGGGGGACAAAAGCAACGACTTGCAATCGCGCGTGTGTTCTTGAAGAACCCTCCGATTTTGATTCTAGATGAGGCGACGAGTGCGCTCGACTTAGAGAGTGAAGCGATGATTCAAGACTCGCTTGCTCGTCTGACGAAAGGGCGGACGACGTTAATCGTTGCCCATCGCTTGTCGACGATCACCGACGCCGATCAAATCGTCGTTGTCGAGAACGGACAAATCATGGAGACAGGAACGCACGAAGAACTGATGCGTCGTCGTGGTGCCTATTATGATTTGTATATGATTCAAGATTTAGCCGTAGTTGAATAACGAAAAAGTCGAGTCCGTATAGGGCTCGACTTTTTTAGTGGTCTAAAAATCGTTTACGCACATCGGGGGAAGGGAGCGTGCACACTTCCTTCTTCCCGAATAGACGTGTTCGATGTTTGGCGAAGAGATCATATCCGCGATCACGAATCCATTTGGGTACGAATCGGATGAATCGGAGCAGGCGCCAACGGCCATCAAGGTGCTCGGCAATCCGAATCGCTGCGTCTGATTTCAAGTAAGGAACACCTTCTTCAATGTAGACGATACTGTCGACTGCTTCTGGGATTCGGTGTCGTGCTCGATACGAATGACCGACTTCGCTTTGGAGCGATGCAAAGTGAATCGAGGCATGTCGGTCGTGACGAATAATGAACTGGACACTGGCATCGCAAAAGTTGCAGTCTCCATCGAATAACACAATCGCAGGCAAGTGCTTCGCCTCCTTCATCGTACTGTTTTACCGTTTTGTCTTCATGTTAAACGTCAAGCCGCGAGTTGGCGAACGGGTTGCATCTTATATAGCGATACATAATACAAGTAAGCACCGAGGGCACCAAAGATAAAGATATACCCGCTCATGAAGATAGGACCGATGAACGCACCGACGACGATACCGGCTGCCGCGACGAGTTTGGCACCATGGAACGTCAGGCCGCCGAATGCAAGATAAGAAGCGCGTCGCTCAGGGTCGAGCAAATCGACTTGTTTCACTTGTCGAATCGGAGAGTAGAGAAGTTCACCAATCGTAAAGATGATTGCAAGTGCAGCGAGAACGATGAAGGAATTCATCGATGTGATGGCAGCATAGGCCGTCACGTACAACGATAATCCGACGAAGAAGACGGCTTTCTCTTTAAACCGCTTGACGAATGCGGTGACGGCGAACGTGATGGCGACGACGAGCAACGTGTTTTCAAGTTGCATAAAAGCCATCATGCGTACCCCGTCAAACGGTATTCCGAGAATTTGTCGACTTTCAAATGACTCGGCTAAATGGACACCGATGTAATTCGCCATATGAAACTCGGTCGAAAAGACGAGCATGCTTCCAAGGACGAAGGTGATCCAACGACGATCGCGCAACGCGATTTTATAGTTTTCGATGACCCCGTGAATCGGATTTGATGGAGTCGAACGGTTTCCTTTATACGTATCGACCAAATAACGTTGAAGCACAATCGTCGTGATTGTAAGAACGATTGTCATGCCGATGAAGAGGCCGAAGCGATGGTCTCGATAAAAGGCACCTCCAAGCATGACGCCTCCTGCGATGGCCAAATTGACGAGCCAATAGTCATATACATAGATGGCTTTTCGATTCGACTCTTCCATCGAATCGATGACGATCGCCTCGAGTGCCGGATAGTTCAATCCGTTCGACACGGCATGCCCGAAGTAAAGGATGGCGACGACGAGTGCCCAGTTGTTCGATGGGTGAATGGCGACGGTCATACCAAGAAAACAGATGATTTGAATCACCTGACCAATTTGTAAGATAACTTTCCGATTGAACCGATCGGAGAAGTACCCACCGAATAGGCCGGTCAAGTAGCCGACGATCACGAATGACGTCATGATGATTCCGGCGGGCACTTTACCAAGTTCTTCTGAAAAGTAGAGCGCCATGAATGGGAAAATGGCAGAGCCGACGATTCGAATGCAAAATCCACAAACGAGTCGCAAGCGGACGTTTAATGGAAAATCCTTAAATTTCATATTGTGAGCACCTCCTTGGTTCTACTGTAATGGGGGACGGTGCTCAATAAAAAGAGACAATTTTGGTGAAGATGTCCCCTTTTATACAAAGAAAAAAGAGATGCTTACGCATCTCAGCTTGTTGACAAATAACATGTTCGAACTCGTCCTTCCGGCGCCCACGCTTTCCGCAGGCAATCCCGGAGCCGCATCGCGACTTAAG